>JBAPSY010000029.1:0-1839 GCA_049281855.1 Anaerolineales bacterium | reverse complement strand
CCGCTTGATGAGTGGAAGCCGCACAAGCCGACTGATCAAGCCTGCCCGTGGTTTGGTCACACTCCCTGATTGGGCAGTAAGCCCTAAACGATGAGCCTCAGCGGCATTTTCAGCACTGATGACATTGCCCAAAAGGCGGGTAACTGGAGTATGGGTGCTCAAGCGCAGATATCCCAGTTGGTCCACCGCGTTTTCCAACTCGATCATTTTTCCCATCAGGTTTCTATCCCAGTTTGGAAGTGCATCCAGCATGAGCTGGCGATTTGTGACAAATTGATGATGCCCGGCTGAAGCCAATGCACTCACGCCCTGGTAAGATAATTTTATATCCTCCAGACCATTGACTTCTTGCTGGTAGGTCTCCCAACTACGACCCATATTCTCGATATAATGCTGTTCCATCTCATGGGGGATAAGCAAACCCCGGGTTACTTGTACTCCATCTTGTTTGGTAAATGCTTCAATGGTCTGGGTGGCGTAACGCAGATGAGAACGAATGTAAAAACCAGTGACAAGACCCACATGCGGGTATGTATCCAGAATCTTCAGGTGGGCTTCCAACCAGCCAGGCAGAAAAAGGACATCATCATCTGTATAAGCTACAATCTCGCCTGGGGCAGCGCGGAAGATCACCTGCAAGGCGTTGATCTTACCAATATTGCTACTTGAGAGGATCAAGTAGTTAATGAGGCCTTCACCGCGCAAATGACATAAATAATCCACTAATTCAGGGCAACTGCCGTTGTCGAATACCAGCAAATCAATAGGCTTGGGGGTATTTGCAATCAAGCTTTCTAGGCTCAAGCGAGTAACCGCCAGACGCTCAGCAAAATAACCTGCCTGGTTAGGTAGGTATGTCAGCATGGCCAGGGTGATGCGTGATGGACGATAATCTGCCAGCTGACCACGATTCGGGTTTATTCCAATTCTGGGCATAGGACGAGTTTTTTTAGGGTTAGGTTCTGCCTGGTGATATCCAAGCGCGTTCAGGAAAAAGACGCTCAACAAGCCTGCGGTACATGAATCCGATTCGGCGTTGGGTACGCACCAGATGATCTGGTCTGATCGAATAAGGTGCGTTGCTATCTGGATGGGCTAACAGGGTGAGATAGAGCGGAATCAGCTGTGAGCGCGGTAGACCATGGGCACAAAGCTGAACCACGCGGAAACCTGCTTTTTGAACCAGTTGTGATAATGTGTGAGCACTGAAGGATATTAGGTGAGCGACCTCGAAGCAATCATGAGCATACAGGTTTGGCACTTCCAGAAGCAACCAGCCATCTGGCTCAAGAAGCTTATCGCGCAAATTATGCAGGTAAGTGAGTGGGTTGGGCAAATGCTCCAAAACATGCATCATACTCGCCAGGTTGAAGGACGATACCCCGGTAAGTTGAAGCTCTTCCAGTGATGAATATACTTCCAACCCTAATGATTGGGCATATTGCCGGTACACTTTACCAGGTTCAACTCCAAATGCTTGAGCTTGATAATGGATTTTAAATTGCTGGAGTAAAATGCCTGTCGAGCAACCAATATCAAGGATGCGGGATGATGATTTGACCTGCTTTTGCACGAAGTCCAACGCAATCTTAGAGCGCGCGGCTTGTACTGCCAGTTCCTTGGGGTTGGGTCCTTCCTGCCCCTGGTAAAGCAGGCGATATTCGGCTTCGTAAAAAGACTGGCTTTCGGTTTCGGTCATACGTGGCGATTGATAGACCAACCCGCATCCATGGCAAATTTTATTGGATACAGGATAACCTCGAAACTCACGTTGGTCGAAGGGCGAACTAGCCGTTGAACCACAAAGCGGGCAATTCTGTACCACTTCAGTCATTAGAG
>JBAPSY010000028.1:0-9827 GCA_049281855.1 Anaerolineales bacterium | reverse complement strand
AGACCAATGACAGAGTTGATCGCCATCACGGTACCCGACCGGCCCGGAACTGTCGCAAAGGCTTCCCCTTGTAAAACCTCATACCACCCCAATGTGACCAGCTTGATCAGGATGATTAATCCGATCTTCGCCCACAACCAAGGGGCAAGGAGCCAAACAGTATAAAGTATTCCTGCCACCCCAGCCGATATGCGCACTAAATTTCGTCCGGGGAATCTTTCCAGCATTGGGATGAGCACGATATTGGAGTCCAGCCCAGCCAGCATCAACACACTCACCATCAAGCTGGCTTGGGCCACGGAGAACCCGGTCACATCGGTAAAATATAATGGCAGGTAGCCAGTGAGCACATCCAGGAGCAGGTCAGATAACTGGAGCAGGATCATCCAGCGCAGCAGGTGTGGGTTGCGCACCGCCTCCCACAATCCACTCATAAGATTTTTTCCGGAGTGTGTGGGTGAAGAAGAAGACTCCACGAACGGATGAAGCGGGATCTTTCGTGCCCAGGTCATCCCCACCAGCACCAAACACATCAGTGCCACGCCAAAATATGCCCAGCGCCAGCCTAAACCTAAAGCAAACCCTCCCGCAAGGATCAAAGGACCAATCAGGTTTGCCAGGGAGCCAGCAACCGTCCATCTCGCCATCATTTGTGGCTCACGCCCCGGGTTAAGATCCATCAGCGTAGCCTGAGAAAGTGAAACGAAGGCTCCACTTGCTGGAAAGCCAACCACCATTCCCAGCAAAACCAATGGGAAAGACCGAGTGCCAGCGATGGCAACCAATGAAAGGATGATCGCTATACCCCCTCCCAACATGATATGTTTGCGGAATCGGGTATCCCCAAGCAGCATAAGCACCGGTTCGATCAATGTGTTGAGGATCCCAGGCAATCCAAGCAGCAAACCCACTTGTACGTAAGTGAGCCCAAAGTCTGTTCGCAATGCTGGCAATGCCGCATTTTCGACGCCATAATTTAGCTCATCGAAGAACTCGATCAGCATAAACAGAAATATCAGCGATGTCACACCCCGCAGGATACTGGATATAAAGATTGATTTATTGGAATTTGTTTGATGAACCATTTCAACCTCTTTCTCTCCATCGGATTTTTGTGGCGGTGGTTGGGAGGGAAAGAGGTGGTGCGCGTGCATATGGAGGGGAATTGAGAGATCAACAGGGAGGGTGGTAACGATTGTACATATGATAATTATACTTTTGATTTAATGGGTGGGGTAACTAAGCTCGTTACCCCAATTGGATACTTCATCCAGGAAATTTGGGATACTCATTAAGCCTGCAGCCCATAGGTAAGCCCGGTCGCGTTCTGGGATTTCAGTCAGAGTTAGCCATCGCACATCCGCCAGGATCTGATTGTCGTGTGCAAATTCAGGATCAGCTCCCATATGCGGTTCCTGGCTGCCAATCTCGACCTGGAATGTGATCGTTTCAATACCAAATCCATCGGTCACATGGCCAATTTGTTGTAGGATTTCACCCCTCACACAACATTCTTCTTCCAGCTCTCGCAGCGCAGCTTCGGCTGGGGTTTCTTTTGGCTCTACGCCACCGCCCGGTAGGCACCACCATTCGTCACCATTCACGTGGTGCTTAACCATCAGTATTTGACTGCCTCGATGGATGATACATTGGGCGCGGGTCATCTTTCCATCATATCCATGTACGCTGTATCGAGTAGATCCATTTCTTGGATGCCCAATTGTTGCATTAAGTTTTTAGCAATTAGTTGCCCTGCTGCATCCGTCTGGCCAGGTTGCAAGACGACCTCTAACTCCATGAAATTGCCCAATCCTTTAACCTCGTCTAGGTGGATGCGGGTTTGCCCTACCAAATATAAATACCGAACTTTAGAGACTACCCCACGCACTCCAAAAGCCTCTGCTAATATCAGTTTCAAAATTGTCGGGTCATTTGTTTCAAATATCTTGTACTCAGAGTGCTTAGGGGCAGTAACATCCTGCCGTAGATAATATACGAGTTGCCCACGATCCGCACTTAATTCCCTGAGCTTTATTCGTCCCTGCGGGCAGTTAAAAAAAGTATCCTCCTGAGGGATGACCTGGCAGGGGGTGTCACTCAGCTGTTCGGCGCGTTGCTGTAGCCTTTTAAAATCATGTACGCGCGCTTTGATCTCAATATTGGCTGCCATCTAGATCTCCAATGACATCATTAACAGTAAGCCATCCCCTATTGGGGAAAATCTTTGCCACCTGGGATGCAAAGGTAGTTGAATTCGCTAAAACTTCATTTGGAAAACCGTCTGCCGTGACCAATCCATTCTCAAGCAGAATGATTCGGTCGGCCGCCTGGACTGCCAGCTCAACATCATGCGTGACCATAAGGATAGCCATACCTTCTTCACTCCAGGTATGAAGCAGCTTGAGTAGGGTTAGCTTGGCACCATAATCCAATCCTCGCGTGGGCTCATCCAATAAAAGTGCACCCGGTTGGGTCACTAAGATTGCCCCCAAAGCCACTCTTTGACGCTCACCTGTACTTAGGTCACGTGGATAGCATTCCGCTTTGTCTCCCAGGCCCAAACGTTCCAGGAGCAGTCGGGGTTGGAGATTTATCTCGGATGGTTCAAGATGGTGGTTACGCAAAGTGATAAATAGTTCATCCAACACGGTCTCAGCAAATAATAGAGCATTCGGGTCTTGCGGCAGGTAACCCACCTGCTGACAAATGTCAGCGACCGTTCTTCCTGTAATGTCTTTCCCATCAACTTGGATGGTTCCACTTTGAATGGGTGTCAGTCCAATTAATGAACGCAGTAATGTTGATTTTCCTGCGCCATTGGGCCCCATCATCACCGCAATTTCTCCCGGGAATAAGCGAAGCTCTACACCTCGCAGAGCATGTACACTTCCAAAATTGACCTCCACACCTTCCGCCTGGATGAAAGCCGGCCTTACATTATTCGCAGGAGCTGAACGTTTCACCGATGATTTTTTGCCTACCTCTGGCAGTTTCCGAGAGCATGTATTTTGGGCGCACTTCCGGGCTTCATCAATCGTCAGGGGAAGAGGCTCCCAACCGAACACCTTTCCTAAAATGATCAGGGGTGGGTTTAGCTGGACCTTACTCAATACTGTTCGGGGATTATCGATCAAGCCTCCAGGGTATTCGTCTGACAGGTAAATGATTTGTCCTGCATGAGGTAAAACACGTTCCAAACGATGCTCTGCGATGATCACCGTTAATCCCAGTTGCTTATTCAGCTGTACTAAAGCTTGTAGCACTTCTTCTGCACCATGTGGGTCAAGCTGAGATGTGGGCTCATCCAACACCAGGATATTGGGTTTTAAAGCCAGGGCTGCTGCAATGGCAACCCGTTGGATTTCACCTCCCGAGAGTGTTTCCAACCGGCGAGACCGTAATTGGGTTAGTTCAAGCAACCTGAGCGCTTCCTCAACCCGAGTTTCCATCTCATCCTTTGGCAAGGCAGCATTTTCCAAGGAAAACGCGATCTCATCTTCCACACGATTAACCACAAATTGTGACTCAGGGTCTTGAAATACAAAACCTACCATCCGGCTCATTTCGCGTGGGGAAAGCCGTACGGGGTCAAGACCGTTTACGCGTATATTCCCACTCAAACTTCCACCGCTGAAGTGCGGGATCAAACCGTTGATGCAACGCAATAAGGTGGATTTTCCTGATCCTGAAGGTCCCATCACCAGGCACAGCTCCCCATCTGGAATCTGCAGATTAACTCCCCTTAATGCCGGCTGGTTTCCTCCTGGGTAAGTGAAAGATAAACCATTTATCTTGATCATGGATTTCCAGTATATCACCATTAAAAATGATACAGGACACGTATCACAGATCGTGTCCTTTGCATATAAAAATGAGATGGTCAGTACCGGTGGATTAGCTGATTTTGGTCGGCTTACGTTGGTGTTCCTTTTGAAGCAACGCTCCGATGACTTGATTATCTGCTGGCATGGAAATTAATTTCCCTTGAATATATTCGCATTCAAGTTTAATAAGCTGAGCCAATTGCTCTTTTGTCTCCACACCCTCAGCCACCACAGTTAACCCCAAACCATGGGTAAGCTTAATGATTGCTTGAACAATTTTCAAGTATTCTGGGTCTTTTGTGATTTTGCTGATGAATGAGCGATCAATTTTTAGCACTTTGATCGCAGAATGGGATAAATAATTCAAAGACGAATACCCCACACCAAAATCATCGATTTGCACCTGAATGCCGTAGGCATTAAGTTTGTCAAGAACCTCCAGGATGATCTCATAATTTCCCATGACCGCATTTTCGGTGATTTCCAAATTTAAGCTGGTAGCACTCAAACCTGTTTGCTTCAGAGTCTCAACGATATACTCAACAAAATCAGGTAGTGTTATCTGTTTGCCAGAAATGTTTACACTGACACCTAAAGGCGGATCGTCCAAATATAGATTTTGCCACTTAACGAGCTGCTCAGAAGCTTTGCGCATTACAAATCGATCGATCTGAACGATAAGACCAGTCTCATCCGCAAGCGGGAGGAATGTCCCGGGTAATAATAATCCACGTGTTGTATGCTTCCAACGGACAAGTGCTTCGAACCACACGGTGCGCCCTGTCTTTACATTGACCACTGGTTGGTAATATACTTCCAATTCTTCTTTCTCGATTGCCTGGCGCAAAGCAGATTCGAGCTCAAGGCGGAGCATGATTTGGTCGCGCATTGCACTATCAAAGATTTCATACCGCGAACGGCCATTCTCCTTCGCCCGATACATGGCAGTATCTGCATCCCGTAAGATATCCTCCGGGTGTTCATATCCGGTGGTGCTCAATACAATCCCCATGCTCGCAGACATAAAAATGGTGTGGTTAGGCAGTAAAGTTGCCATCATCAGCTTTTTTTGGATTCTATCTGCAACCCTCGTGACATCACTTACATCTTTAATTTCCTCAAGCAGGATTACAAATTCATCACCACCCAGCCGTGCTACCGTATCCATTGGTCGCAATATAGCTTGTAGCAAATGGGCTGTGGCTACCAATAATTGATCACCCGTCAAGTGCCCGAGGCTATCGTTTACATCCTTGAAGCGGTCCAGATCAAGGAATATCACCGCATAAATCCGGCTATTGTCCCGCTTGCTTCGTTCGATAACATGCTTAAGTCGATCGATGAACAACGACCGATTGGGTAACTCAGTCAGTGAATCGTGGAAAGCATCATGAAGCAGCTTGATTTCTGCCTGCCTTCGCAAGGTGATATCAGTTTGAGAACCAGCTAATCTCAGTGCAGTTTTATCTGATCCTATGACTGCCATGCCACGGCTAAGCATCCAACGGTATGAGCCATTCGAATATTGGATCCGGTATTCGCATTCGAAATGAGCAGACAGACCTTTGATATGGGCTGCTATATTCGTCCTTAATTGTGCAATATCGTCCGGATGGACACGGTTGAACCATTCATTGGGGTTGTCACCGATCTCCGGGTCAGAATAACCGAGCATTTGTTTCCAGCGCGGAGAATAATAGATTTGCCCCTTCTTTAAGTTCCAATCCCAGAGGCCATCATTCGCTGCCCGCACAGCAAGAGCGTATCGCTCCTCACTTTCACGCAAAGCATCCTCAGCTCTCTGGCGTTCAGTAATCTCTTGCCGTGCCTGCTGATACAAGTCAGCATTTTCCAATGCGACAGCTGCATAATCAGCCAGGGAGCTCAACACCTCTTCATCTTTTTCTTTAAATGGAGTATCGTTCTTCCGGTTGGTAACCGATAGCACACCTAGTGGATTACCTTTCGAAAGGATTGGGACGTGCAACAAGCTGTGGACCAGGTATCCGGTGGATACCTTTAATGGCGCTTGCAGATTCGGTTCTACAGCGCGTAAGGGCCGTTTAGATTTAATGACCTTACCTACTAATGAATCGGCGATGGGAATCCGTAATGTCTTTATCGAATCCTCATCCATGTTCTTGACCGCCCGCAAGTAGAGTAATCCACTCTCCTTATCCAATAATGCCAGGAAGCCCTCTTCAGCTTTGGTAAGAGAAACCCCTGCTTCAACGATCCGCACCAAGACCTCCCCGAGTTCCAATGTGGAGGTAACGCTTTGCCCAACCTTCGAGAGCGAGGTCAGCCAGGCAACTTGCTCTTCCAATTGTGAATTGAGAATTGCCTTTTCACGTTGCAACCGGCTTTCTGCTAGTGACCGAGTGATGGCTTCGGTAAGAAAATTTTCATCGAGAGGTTTACTCAGGTAATCATGCACACCAAGCCGAAAAGCTTCTGCGGCTACCTGCTCCGAGCCGTGTCCGGTCATCAAAATCGTCGGAATATGGTAGCCATCCTTATCCAAATGACGAAGTAGTTCTAGACCGGTCATGTCGGGCAATTGCAAATCCAACAGCATTAAATCAAATTTCGCTTTATGCTGTTTTATAACTTTTTTAGCTGTATTGGCGTCACGTGCTACCAATACCTCATAACCCAGACTCGGCAGCATAGACTCCGCTAAAAAGTCAGCGATTTGACGGTTATCATCGACAACTAAAATTATTTCATGGCTCATGTAAGCTTTCTATCCATTATACCAATCAGAGGCAACTCCCCAAGAAAATATCACCAGGAGTACGAGTGTATGAATTTATAAGCTGTAACTGATTAACCATAAACGGTGAATAAGGTAATTATAATATATAGAACTCCTTGCATAAATTGTGCCATTCATCCCATGGTTAAGCCACTTTAATAATGATCCTGCTAGCTCCAGTAAGTAAGCGTGATTCATCGGATTACAATTGAATTGACTAGACTGCCAATACATGTCTGATCAGTCACATAGTTCTGCGGGATATAATATAAGTAATGGTAAATTCATCATATTCAATTTCTCCATATGATGAATTTGGGAAATTAATATGGATAATTCGATTTCCATAAGTACAGTTAATTTGGTGAAATCCTACGGACGCGTCGAAGCGTTGCACTGTGTAAACCTGGAAGTGCATTCTGGAGAGATATTCGGCTTTCTTGGTCCTAACGGAGCAGGAAAGACGACCACCATTCGCTGCCTCCTTGACCTGATCCGTCCCAACAGTGGGACCGTCCGTGTCTTAGGACTGGACCCGCAGAAAAACCCGGTGGAAGTACGCGCCCGCACAGGTTATTTGCCTGGCGAATTGCACGTCGAGGATAACGCAACGGTGGAAAGTACATTGCGTTACTTGAATAGCCTGCGAGGCAATAAAGCCGATTGGGACTATATCCTCTATCTCGCAGGTAAACTCAACCTTGAGTTAAAAACTCACATCAAAAACTTGTCCAAAGGTAACAAACAAAAAGTTGGTGTCATCCAGGCTTTGATGCATTGCCCCGAATTGCTCCTGCTCGATGAACCGACCTTTGGTCTGGATCCATTGATCCAACATGAAGTGCTGAAGTTGGTGGCTGAAGCACGTGCTGAAGGAGCAACAGTCTTTTTCTCCTCACATATCCTGAGTGAAGTACAGGAGATCGCTGATCGGGTGGGGATCATCCGCAATGGCGTAGTGGTGGAAGTGGCTCAAACTGAGAAATTGATTAACCGTGCTCTTCGCAGGGTACGGATCCGCTTTAAGAAACCTGTGGATACCAAAATGTTGGCCAATATACCTGGAGTGAGCAGCCTCACTCAAGACGACAGCCAAAATGTGACAATGCACGTGGAAGGTGAGATGGATGCCTTGATCAAAGCCCTTGGTTCTTACCAGGTGCTCAATTTTGAGACAGAACATCCCAGCCTGGAGGAGGTATTCCTGGCGTACTATAAAGAGGAAAGCCAGTAGCTATGCTAACCGTATTTCGTCACTCACTGAGCCGTTATACAGGCCAGATACTCGGCTGGGGTATTGCCCTTGCACTGTTTTGTGCATATGGTTTATTGTTATATGACACACTGGTCGAGCCTGAAGCGCAGCAGCAATATGAACAACTGATCTCCAAATATCCGCCTGAACTGATGACGTTCTTTGGGGATATGAGCCAAATGTTTACTCCTGGTGGTTACCTGGATACCCTTTTCTTCTCTTATGTTCCCATTGTCATCGGAATATTCTCGATTATCTCGTGTGCATCACTCCTGGCGGGTGATGAAGAAAAAGGGATCCTTGATCTGGTCCTCGCTCACCCCATCAGCCGGTCTAAGTTATATTTTGGACGTTTGGGGGCATTTGCTGTGGCTACCATCCTGATACTGTTCTTTTCCTGGTTGGGTTTTGTTGCAACCCTTCATAATACATCAATGGATGCCACCGTTTGGGAAATCATCCTTCCTTTCCTCTCGCTTTTTTCATTGTTGTTGTTCTTCGGCACGCTTACAATATTATTGAGCATGCTCCTCCCCTCTCTCCAATGGGCAGCCAGTACTTCCGGACTTCTCCTGGTCGCTAGTTATTTTCTGACCTCTTTAGCCAGATTGAGTGAAAACCTCAGACTCATTGAAAAATTTTTCCCAATGCATTATTATCAAGGTGGTCAGGCACTCACAAATATGAATTGGGGCTGGTTTGGGTTATTACTAGCTTTTTCCATCATATTCGCCGGCTTTGCATGGTGGTTATTCGAGCGACGCGACATCCGTGTGAGTGGAGAAAGCGGTTGGCGCATGTCAGCCTTTCTTGGTCGCAAACGGTTGAATTCGATTAAAAACGATTGATCACATTCGTACCAAATAGGAGTCTTGAATGCATATACTTGGGATAGATGTTGGTGGAACAGGGATCAAGGGGTCACCAGTGGATATTGACACTGGTTCATTATTGGCTGAACGATATCGGTTGCTCACTCCCCAAGGAGCAAAGCCCTCCCCAGTCGCTGAGGTCGTCAAAAACGTAGCACTGCAATTCGATTGGCATGCCCCGATCGGTTGTGGCTTTCCAGCAGTCATCCGCAACGGGGTGGCTGAGTCAGCCGCCAATATCAATCAAAAATGGATCGGTTTGAATGTAGCTCAGCTCTTCTCTGAAGCAACCCAATGCCCTGTGTATGTGGTCAATGATGCTGATGCAGCTGGACTAGCCGAAGTTACTTTTGGTGCTGGTAAAGGCGTTCACGGGGTGGTGATGATGATCACCATAGGTACTGGACTGGGATCAGCTCTGTTCATTGATGGGAAATTGGTTCCCAATACCGAGCTTGGTCACATCGAAGTCGAATGCGACGATGCTGAGTCGATTACTTCCGATGTCGTTCGCAAGCAGCAGGATCTATCCTGGAAGAAATGGGCCAAGCGCCTGGATAAATACCTGCGCACTCTTGAGAGTTTGTTCTCTCCCGACTTGTTGATTCTTGGCGGTGGTGCGGTTAAAAACCAGGACCAATTTATGCCTCTGCTCACATTGCGCACCAGGGTCATTCCTGCCGAACTTGGCAACGATGCTGGTATCGTTGGGGCTGCATTGGCTGCCAGTCAAAATAGAACTTAACAAATATAGGGATGTGTTTCCAGGTTGATAGAGGTGAGAAATTGGGCTTTCATTGCGAGAGACCGGTGATTTTCCAGTCTTGAAGCAATCTTCCCCTTCCATCCTACCACATCGATCATGCAAATAAGTTTTATATGAAACTTCCTCCGCTGATCTGTATCGAGTGCCCTCCTCGGTATCTGCTACTTATCCGCTGACCAGCCTTTTATTCGTGTCTTCGTGCCCTCATCAAGGAGCACTCTTTGCGACGCAGTATCGCGAGTGCATTTCGAGCGATATCGTGGACGGCTTCCCTTCCTCGGATGGTATCTTTTTTTGCTAATACCTATAATTATCTGTAAACATATTTCAGGACTTGACACTTGACATTTAG
>JBAPSY010000027.1:0-3741 GCA_049281855.1 Anaerolineales bacterium | reverse complement strand
GGAATAAGTAGAAATTTTACCATGATTAGCACACCCAACCACTTATCAAAATAGTAAGGTAAAACACCAGGGAAGGTATTTATACTAATTAACTGAATCGTTGCAGAGCTCGTTCCGATACACATATCGGTGCGTATATGGCTATGCGCTTATCTGTGAAACCTTATGAAGCTGGAATTTGGGTTGCTGCAGTCACATGTTTAAAACGAAGAAACTAGATCAAGAATGAAAATTACAATTCATGGATTGAAAGACTTGCAGGGCCGTGGTGACGCGGGAAACTTCCAGCGAGGGTATTAATAAATTCACTCAAAATATCAAGACTTGATTGCATAGGGATAGTCAGGCTTACCGAGAACTGTAACTGGCAACACAATCCCCCACCGATGAACTTAATGTGACATTTACTGTCGTCGAATCTGGTAACATTCCTGACGATCCATCGCAATAGGCCAAGCCATCGCCATCGTTGTCAATTCCAATGCAACCGCTTTGCCCAGGGTACAGAGGGTCGATCTTTGCTTCAAATCCATAACCAGGAGTATGTGAAGAGAAATGAACAATATAAGTTATTGTTACATTATAACCAACGGGTACCGTGAATGGATCAATTTCACACGATTCTACTACGACCGGTGCTGGTTCGGTTGCAGTTGGCGGGGGTTTGTTTGGAGGTATTGACGTATACGTGGGAACAATAGTTGGAGATACCCTGGGGGCTAGTGTAGGCTTGAGTAAAAAAGGTTTTTTCGTTTCTGCCGGTGTCAGCGTAACTATTTGTGTATAGGTCAAGTACGGTGTATGTGATGGATGCGGAGTAAAAGTCGGGTTGGGAGTGTAAGTTGGCAACGGTGTAACCGTTAGAAAAGGAGTATTTGTAGAATAAGAGGTTGCGGCAATTAAGGTTTTTTCTATTGGAATATCAGTGTTTGAATTAGTAGGGGTTACAAATAAACCAAACGCTGAGATACGACCTGTTTTGATCGTCCTAATTCCGATTATGAAAGCAATGATAACAAGTATCCCTCCAACGCCTGCGAGGGTATACACTAATTTTTTATCAAAAGTTACCGGTATAATTGATCGTTTAATAAAAATTTGCTTTTTAGGCTGGCCAATATTTTCAGGCAGATATTGTGACTGCTGTGGATTAATTACTGATGTATATATTATCCTTTTCGTTTCAATCAGATAATTTTCCAAACTGTATTCTGGATGACTCGTAATCTTCTGATAAACCAAATTGATGGGAGAAAACTCAATATTTTTTATAGATACAAGCTGATCTGAACCTTCAAGTATCCACGTACCGCTCCACTTCAGGCGCATATATTCTCCCAGGTAACTACCCCAAATAATTGCTGTGTCGGAAATTACATTACTCTTCTCAACATCCTTGGCATTATTAGAAAAAGAGTGATATATTTGCCCTAATATATTTTCTAACTTAACGATGCTTTGCTCTGAAAAGTCTAATTCTTGTCCAAATCTTTCTTTCGCTTCTTTAATTGCATTATCGGCGTTTGCTTTCATTTCATCATTGATATTAGACATGATTCCCTCCACTAAAACTTAGTTTGCAGCCATTGTATTCGTTCAACAAAGTGGCTAGCTGTGAATTAGTGGCTTGACAGCGGTGATAGAACTTGAGAGACTCCTTCTCAATCATCGCCGCGTCAATCTGGGGCATTTGTCTGAATCTCACACACCTATAATTGATTTTCATGCACGAATTGTGCTTTCTGGACCGATTTTTCCAATCAGGGCATATCGTCAGCTACGCGCAATCTATAGTAGCTCACATCTTTATAGTCGCGATAGTAACTTAAGAAATTAATGGCAAAAGAACTTATCTGACCTGGATCTAAATCAGTACTGCTTACATGGTTACAACCTACCGGTACACCAGAGGCATTATACAAAGTCCCACTTACACCACCTTTGGATGATCGTTGGTTCCCGTCATTACGAACCTGACCGACAATATCATAGTCTCTATTTACAGAATTGTACAACCCACTATCGTTAAAAATAGTTAGACTTGAGCTTGTACCACTTTTGTTGTATATTGGAGCTGTAAATTGGTAATACGACCAGTTAAGTGGTACATCCATGGAAATACTAAAACACCCTTTTCCCCATGCAGGCAAATCAATTGGCCGCATATACGTATCGCCGGTACTCGCAAGATTCCCACCGGCTTTATAAAAGTTTACAGTAACCTTGACCCAAGTCAAGGAATCGCTGGTGTTATTCAAAACTTCACCAATAATAAACATAGTATTATGCGATACATAATGGAAACTAATGGGTAGGACATAAACCCCGTATGGACTATTATAAGCTATGGGTAGAAAGGTATTGCCTTTTGTTGGCGTTGGAGGGGCTGTCGGCGTTGAGGTCTTCGTTGGCGAAGGTGTTGGTGTAAAAGTATTAGTCTGAGTCGGTGTGCTGGTAGATGTATTTGTTGCGGTCTGAGTCGGTGTTCTGGTAGATGTATTTGTTGCGGTTTGAGTCGGTGTTCTGGTAGATGTATTTGTTGGTGTTTGAGTCAGTGTGCTGGTAGATGTATTTGTTGCGGTCTGGGTTGGTGTGCTGGTAGATGTATTTGTTGAGGTCGGCGTCGGTGTAACGGTAGATGTATTTGTTGCGGTCTGGGTCGGTGTGCTGGTAGATGTATTTGTTGAGGTCGGCGTCGGTGTAACGGTAGATGTATTTGTTGAGGTCGGCGTCGCCGTAACGGTAGATGTATTTGTTGAGGTCGGCGTCGGTGTGTCAGGTGCGACATATACCGACTCTGTATTTGACCAAGCGCTATCTCCCACACCGTCACTGGCTAGCACGCGATAGTACCATGTACCAGAATGCTGACCTGTTACCGGATACTGACTTACGCTACCCGTAAAGAGCAAAAAGGATGGCGTGAATTGATCGTTGTCAGCTTCTTCGAGTTTATAGCTTATGGCACCAGTCACATCGTTCCAGTTAACCAGGTAGTCTCCATTGCCATCAGGGTTTGCGATGGGTGAGAGTAAGGGAGCGTCTGCGAGCGTGCCATATTCCGAGATAGCGTCTAAATTATATTGTTGGTCGAATGAATTCTTATCCGCCGAGACCCTTTGTATTCCATATAGATTCAAATACCCCAATGAAGCAGATAATGCCAATAAAACAAAAAAGATGACAAGAGTAATGTTCCTATTATGCATGTTATAAACCTGCCATGAAAAAAGCTAGTTATTCCATATCTAATATAAACCTTATCTTCTTTTAAAGCAATAAATAACTTATTAAATACTCACGGCAATAATACTAGAAGCATCTTTACGAAATACATCTTATATGCGCCCATACAATTTACAATATGTCTGTTTTATGGGACTCTGCGTCCCTCCACCAGATTGGACACTATGCAGGGAAATATATTATTGCCGTGCCTGTGTTATCTTCCCTGTTCATTTTCTTCCTCCATCTACTGTTAGTTCTTTATTGTCCACTGGTTGGAAATAAAGTATGGAGAATGACATAAGCGATTAATGGGGGGAAAATGGACAAATATATACCTTCCCCAAGTGTCGATGCCCCTATAGGGCAATGCTGAGACGCCAATGAGGGACTGGCTAGCGTTCCGCCTTCCACTCTCTCCATCAAATATATAGATCGCGCCGGTTATAAGCCAGATACGCCAACACCACACAAACGACAATGATTGCTGCTGAGAGAAGCAGGTACATGCCATCC
>JBAPSY010000026.1:0-6310 GCA_049281855.1 Anaerolineales bacterium | reverse complement strand
GTCCAGAGCAGCAAACCAACAACCACCGGTCGCACGGCCTGAAGCATGGCTTTAATTGCAATGCTATTCTTAATCCCAAAAAAGAATACAATCAGGATGAGCATTAGCAGGGTGGTCGGAATAACCGTCCCAACCGCGGCTGATACAGCCCCCGGCACTCCCGCCAGCTTGTAACCTACATATGCAGACACCTGAGGAGCGATCGGCCCTGGGATGGCGTTGCCTATTGCAACGGCATCTGCAAATTCATCTGGTGTGATCCACGGGACAGGGTCTGTTTGACCGGGGGGCGTCCAGGTGGCAGTGGTGGTTTCGCGCTGCATCAGGGCAAGTGAGGCCGCACCCCCACCCCATGAGAACATAGCCACGCGGGTGAAGAGAACGAAAATTTGCCAGAGCAAAATCATGTTGGTCATAATCCTCTACACTTAAAGTTAAGTTCAAAATTTTCCCCGGGAAAAACGGATGGGAAATACCCCTCTTGATACCCAATCTCACATCTGAAAGCCTGTCTTTGCGGGGACGATTTTAAATTGGTAGTTTTCGACGAAATCCAACAGCCGGTTGACCAGCCCCTGCCACTCTTTTGAGTCCAGGATTCCCTGCATATCAGTCAGGTCAGACATCTGAGCGGAGGCCATGATCTGCGGTTGGTCGCCATACATGGTGAGCCAGGCGTCTTTTAACTCCATCCCAAGCTGCTGCACCTGGGGGATGAACTCACGCACTACAAATTCAAAGTATTCCTGCTCGTGACCAGGGGTGATATCCCAGGTCATGATTAATTTGACAGTCACGATGCTACTCCAATTCGATCAATGCTGGTATTCCAACACAATCACACGTGTCTCTTCAGGGATCAGGCTTTTGGTGACTTTAAGCGATGGCTGGGGATTAATTGTACCTAGACCCATTTCTTTAAGGAATTTGCTGAGTGGCGCCAGCTTGAAATTACAAACAGAGATGCCGTAATGCATGGGGATGACGAAACCGGGTTCCAACAAGCTGACAACTTCGGCTGCCTTGGCAGCATTGAGTCCCCCACCACCTCCCACGGGTACCAGAACAATGTTCACTGTGCCCAATGCCTCGATCTCTGTCTGGCTGGGCACACGCCGCAGGTCGCCCAAATGTGCCACCGTCACCCCTTCATAATCGAACACATACAAGGTGTTGCGCGGCTCAACTGTATCATTCTTCCCGTATCCATTGGTTTGGATGCCGGTAATAAATACGCTACCAATCTCAAATTCGCCCGGTGTGTTGATCAGATGTGAATATCCCTTAACTCCGGAGGTGTAGCTATGCCCTGGTGCTTCATGGCTGACGGTGACAATATCTGCCTTCAACTTGAGCGGTTCATAACCGGCCACTCCGCTATCATAGGGGTCCGTGACCACCGTTGCCAGATTGCGCTCGGTCAGGCGAAAACAGGATAGACCATACCAGGTAATTTCCATGCACCCTCCAATAATGGGTGAATTATATCATTTGCAGAGGAACGGAAATTCCATACTCTCTGACTGTGAGAGATGCCAACATGGTATGATAACTCTGCAATGACTCACAGCATATCCGCCTTGCATATTAGCCAGTCTCCAACCGCCAGGGTATTAAATATGGGAGAGGGTGCCTGGCGCATGGAAATCCCTGCCAATGCCAGCCGCGCTTATCGCCTGGCTCAGCTCGATGACCACAGCACGTTGCGAAGGCGTGATTTCCCCTGGAAGCCTCCCCTCATACTGAGCCTGCAGGCACGGGTTTCTGCTGATGATCTGCCCGGCACATGGGGTTTTGGGTTATGGAATGACCCTTTTAGCTTTTTGCTTGGATATAGCGGCATGCTGACGCGCTTCCCGGCGCTGCCGGATGCAGCCTGGTTCTTCTACGCTTCACCCCAGAATTACCTTTCCTTCAGGGATGACCTGACGGCGCGTGGCTTTCTGGCAGCTACATTTAGCTCTGTAAAAATCCCTGCAATCTTGCTCACTCTGGCTTCACCAACTTTGGCACTCACCCTGATCCCCGGAGCAGCACAGTTAATTCGCATGCTTCTACGCCGTGTGATATATCAGGATGCCGCACTGATCTACACCCGCGTGACTGAATGGCATTCATACAACCTGGAATGGGAATCTGGTTTAGTCAGATTCCGTCTGGATGGGGCAGAAATCCTGCAGACAAATATCGTGCCCCACGCACCTTTGAGCCTGGTGTTGTGGGTCGATAACCAATACGCTGCCCTGCCCCCTTCGGGCAGGCTGAAGTATGGGATGCTTCCGAACCCGGAACCTGCCTGGATGGAGATCAGGGACGTTGAGGTGCAGAAAGCTGCATAAACTTGTCGTAAATCGACCTTCGCCACCTATATTTCTAACTGCAATATTTTCACATGAGAGTATAATATACGCTTGCTGGGTAGGAGGCTTACCCAAACAATTTAATGCGACCAGTTTACCCTTTTACAGCCATTGTCGGACAGGAACGCATGAAGCGCTCCCTGGTCTTGAATGCAGTAGACCAACGCATTGGTGGAGTGCTCATCCGCGGCGAGCGGGGTACCGGCAAATCCACCGCTGCCCGTGCTATGGCAGCCCTCTTACCTGATATCGAAGTCTTCGCCGATTCACCCTTCAACGATGACCCCGAAGCACCCCTAACCTGGTCGGATTGGGTGAAGGAGCGCAAAGCCCAAGGTATTGACTTAAAAGTAGTCAAACGGCGTATTGCCTTTATTGACTTGCCCATCAGTGCCACAGAAGACCGTGTAGTAGGCACCCTGGATATCGAAGTTGCCATCCAGAGAGGTGAGCGTATCTTCGAGCCGGGCGTGCTGGCTGCCGCCAACCGTGGCTTGTTATACATCGACGAGGTCAACCTGCTTGACGACCACGTGGTCGACCTGCTGCTTGACTCAGCCGCCATGGGTGTGAACGTGGTCGAGCGGGAGGGCATCTCGTTTGCCCACCCGGCCCGTTTCATCCTGGTGGGGACGATGAACCCCGAGGAAGGTGACCTGCGTCCACAGCTGTTGGACCGCTTCGCCCATTCAGCCGAAATCTACGGCATCCGCGAAGCCCGTGAGCGTGTGTTGATCATGGAGCGCAACCTGGCCTTCGAGGAAGACCCCGAGAAGTTCCGCAGGCAGTGGCTGGATAAGGAAAGGGAGCTTTCCCACCAGATCGAGATGGCACGCCAGTTGGTGGATAAGGTCACTTACAGTAGTCGCGACCTGCTTTCGATCGCTGCTCTCACCGCCTCGCTCAACGTGGAAGGTCACCGTGCCGACCTGGTGATCCTCAAAACAGCCCGCGCCCAGGCAGCCTTCGAAGGTCGAAAATCCATCAGCGAGCGCGATATTGCCCTGGCAGCCGAGCTGGCCCTGCCACACCGCATCAGGCAGGGGCCGTTTAACCAGACGATTGTCTCGGAAGACGAGCTTCAAGAGCGCATCGAGCAACTGCAAGGCTCGACAGCCAGTGCAGGAGAGCCAGAACCAGTGGCGGAGGACGATGATCATACCCCCCGCTTTGATAAAAAAAAAAGACCTAAACCTCACCTCGGAGCAAGACCAAACGAGTCAGAACCAGAGTGAGCCGAGCCGCCAGAGTATCTTCGATGTAGGCAATGCGTATTGGTGGGATGGGGGAGAGAAAGTCAAGGTTGGTGAATCCTTCCGGCCGCGTAATCTGAATACCAATTTGGACCAGCTTTACCGAAAGCGGGCTGGTCGCCGTTCGCGCACCCACACCGACCGTAAACGTGGGCGCTACATCCAGGCCCGTCCGGCGAATGGGAAAGCGGATGACCTGGCTTTCGACGCCACAATGCGGGCGGCGGCCCCATTCCAAAAGGAACGCGTAGAAATGCGCAAGAGGGTGGCCTTTGCCATCCGCCCGAGTGACTTCCAACGTAAGGTGCGGGTAAAAAAGACGGCTAATTTCGTCCTGTTCGTCGTGGATGCTTCCTGGTCCATGGCAGTTGCTGAACGTATGTCTGCCACCAAAGGCGCGATCCTCTCTCTGCTCACCGACGCCTACCAGCGCCGTGACCGGGTGGGTTTGATCGTGTTTCAGAAGGATCGGGCAACCATGGTGCTGCCTCCCACCAACTCGGTCATGCTGGCACAGCGTGCCCTGGCGGACATCCCCGTGGGAGGAAAGACGCCCCTCTCCGCCGGGTTGTACATGGCCCACCAGACCTTGCAACGTGAGCGCATCCTGCACCCCGACGTGCAGCCCCTGGTCATCCTGCTGACCGATGGAGCAGGCAACGTGTCCATGTCATCCATGCCGCCGCAAGATGAAGCCCACCGCCTGGCGGACCAGATTGCCTCGGATGACATCCACTGCGTGGTAGTCAACATGGAGCATGCTGCATTCGACCAGGGTCTGGCGCAATCCCTGGCCGATCACCTGGAAGCCCCCTGCTACACCCTGAGCGAGCTGAAAGCCGAGACGCTTTATAAAGCGGTTAAGGAAGAAATGGAAACCGGCCGTGGGTTGTAGAAAAATTTGGTCATCAGGAGCTATTCCTGGCAAGCGTCGCGAAGTAAGCGGCTTTGCGACGCAGCCTCGCAAACGCTCTTTGTGAGCGAGATAAGGAGCGATCCCTGGCAAGCGTCGCGAAGCAAGCTGCTTTGCGACCCACGCCCCGAGCAGAGCGAGGGGGAAGCAATCTACTCATTCCTTCCCTATGTCATTAAGAGTTTTTGTAACTAATCAACCTTTTTTCGCGGGTTCTTCAATCCCGTGAGGAGCTTACTGCCCACCTCCCGCTTCACCCTGCCTGCCAGGACGTGCTCATGCTCCTGGATGAACCCCCCCACCGCTGTGTGGTCGAAGTACACCAGCTCTCGCAGCGCCCAGGATAGTGCCTTGACCACCATATCTTCGTGATCGTCCACGAGCATCCGGCAGATGGAGAGCGTGCGCGGCACATCCCCCTTGCCACCCTGCGAGCGGATGTTGAACGCCACCGTGCTCACCAGGGCTGCCCTGCGCCACCATAGGTCAGGCGACTTGGCCCACTTGACGGTCAGGTCGTCAGAAACCAATCCATCCCTCCAGGCCGGACCGGACAGGGTGCGGGCGAAGGAGTCCGTCGTCCACCAGCTGTTGATGCCCTGACCGAGCTCTTCCAATTCATCCTCACCCAGGCTATGGAAGGTCGCTTTATGCGCCGCGATGAGCTCGTAAGCTTGCCAGCGGTGACCATGGCTGAAGAGCAGCTGGCGGGCGAAGGCAAGCACGTATTCGGGGGGAGCCTTGCTGACTAGAGCCGAATATTTAAGGCAAATAGCGCGTTCACTGTCGGTGTTATGGATGGCGAGATTGTGGTTTTCCACATCGAAGTCTGAGGCCAGCTCAGCTGGGGAGATTGTTTCCGGGTTACTCATGTCTCCTCATCGGGCAGGCGTAGATCGATAGTCACTTCCCAAATCCCGTCCACAAAACGTGTCTGGTGGGGTAGGCCGCTGCGCTTCACCAGTTCTAGCATGCGATCGTTACCGATCTGCAAGTCGCCGCACAGGTAGTGGATGCCCTTGGCACGGGCGTAGTTAACCAGCCGCCATAGCAGCAGCTTGCCAAGGCCGCGCCCCTGGTACTCATCCGCCACCACCACGGCTGACTCAGCAATCTCAGGATCCGTGTCAAGCACGACATAACGCGATACTCCCACCACAATATCTTTCTCATTTTCCTTGCAGATCGCCACGAACGCCATACGAGAGGAGTAATCCACGGTGGCAAGATAGCGGGCTTCCTCATCGGGCAGCTCCTTTTTAAAGGACAGGAAGCGCAGGTAGATGCTTTCCATCGAAAGGCGCTGGAATGTGGTTTGCAGGTCGTCAGCATCATCCGGGCGAATGGGACGGATGACGACCTGCGTGCCATCCTTGAGGGTGAAGGGTTCTAAGTCTAGAGAATCAGCAGAAGAGAGCATGAGAGGTCCTGGGAAAATAGGTGTAAATTGCTCCTGATTGTAACAGATATGAGGTGAGCAAAACGGTGTGTGAATGGGGTCGAAGGTAGGGATAGCGTTCTTATCTGAGGAATTGTTTATAAAAGAAACAATTGCATTCAATTATGTTTTCGTGGGAAGAGATGAACAGATACTCAATATCTCACCCCAGGTAGTGGGTGACCGACCAGTGTTATCTGGAACATCGGCTTGAAATATCGTCCGGCGACAAAGTTCGCACCTTTGGAGTACACAACAGTGAAAGCATAGTGAAAACGTGAAGACACTACAGTAGTGAAAGCATGAAGCAACTGTGTTTAAAGTCAAGGGTTAATTGGAGTGGGTT
>JBAPSY010000025.1:0-2743 GCA_049281855.1 Anaerolineales bacterium | reverse complement strand
AGTATGACATGGATAAATAAACCTAATTATGACCTAAGTCAGATGACACAGAGAATTCTTTCAGGTAAATTTATCCTAGGAGATAGCGATATGGAAAACTCACCCGGAGAAGTATACGAAATCATCGTAAAAGAACCGCTTGATCCAACCTGGTCCGAATGGTTTTACGGTTTCATTATTCAAAGAGCTGAGAAGCAGGAGACAGTTATTGTGGGACGTGTCCGAGATCAAACCGCATTGCATGGGTTGCTCGCTCGCATCCGAGATTTGAACCTGACCTTGTTATCCGTGAACCAAATTGATCCCAAAGATATATGAAAGGAAGGAGGAGATGGATAAAAAGAAAACTGACATTCCAAAAGATACAGCTCTTCAACTTTGCGGAGAGATCTGCCAGCAGTATCAAGGCAAGAGGTGGACCGATGCAGGGATTGATTGCATAGAAAGCACAACCACAGCAAGGTCGACCAAACCGTGGTGTGGATCAACAACTCATCGTTGATTAGAAGACAAAGGGAATGTACCGAGTAAGGAGAAAAATATGAACACAATTGAAGTAGACGGATTATCACGGACGTTTAACGGGAGGCTAGTGGTCGATGAGCTGACCTTTATCGTTCAAGAGGGTGAAATTTTCGGTTTTTTGGGGCCAAATGGAGCCGGGAAAACTACCACCATCCGGTTGCTGACCGGGCAAATCCATCCTACCAGCGGTCGAGCGAGCGTATCCGGTTTCGATATTGTCCATCAGCGGCAGCAACTGAAACGCTGTATCGGGGTGGTCTTCGAAGAGCAGAATTTGTATGAGCGCTTTAGCGGGCGGGAGAACCTGGCTTTTTCGGCCAGCCTGTACGGTGTAGATTCGAAACGAGTCGAAGAGGTGCTGGAACAGGTTAGCCTACGCGAGTGGGCCAATGACCGGGTGCAAAAGTATTCCAATGGTATGCGCCAACGTCTGGTGATCGCCCGAGCGCTGCTCCATAAACCACGTGTCCTGTTCCTGGATGAGCCAACCCGCGGCCTGGATCCGATCGTTGCTCGGGAAATTCGCCTGATGATCACCAGTCTGGTCGACCAGGGCATGACGGTCTTTTTGACCACGCACTACATGGAAGAGGCAGAACATCTCTGCAGGCAGGTCGCCTTTATCGATCAGGGCCGCATCGTTGGACTGGATACACCTGACCGTTTGAAAGCCTCATATGGAAAGCGGGGTATCAACCTGACCCTTTTGGATGGTGCACACTTATATATCCCTTTTGATGAAACAAAAAACGGGGAGCACCTGGGCGAGCTGGCCGCATCTGGTCGAATCCTGACTGCGCATTCCGCCGAGGCCAGCCTGGAAGACGTATTTGTACAGCTAACTGGAAAGAGGTTAGCCGAATGAACAGTCGAATAGCAAATCTGCGTATTATTTGGATAATCGCCAAGAAAGATCTGGTGGATGCGGTAAAGAACCAACTCTTGTTCCTGAGCCTGTTGATGCCCATTTTCCTGTGGCTCATCTTCCGACTGGTGTTTAGTGATATGAGTGATATGGGGACCATGAAAATTGCCGTACATGATGAAGCCAATTCGCGCCTGGTCACTGAGCTGCGCAATATGCCCGGGGTAGCCTTATCCGAGTTGGAAAATGAGCAGCAGGTGATGGATTTTACGAAGAAACAGGCGACAGGTGGATTGGCTATCCCGGCTGGGTTTGATGAGGCTGTTGCCAGAGATCAAAATCCATTGCTAACTGTGTATATCAACACCCGCAGCGGTGGTGGAGGGATCCAGGCATTTCAAACGATGGTCGACCAGCAGGTGTGGAAGTTGGCTGGTCATGATTCCCTACCTGCGCAGATCAAGGTGGTTGATACCGCAGGATCGAAGCCGGGATTATTCGATGGCGGCATTAATATGAATAGTTTTATGTCTGTGATGCTGCTGGTACTATCGATCGTCGGTATAGGCGTCTTTGTGGTTCCCAGCCTGCTGGTCGAAGAGAAAGAAAAGCAAACGCTGAAATTCCTGCTGGTTTCTCCTGCAGGACCGGTGGAGGTGGTCGCCGGGAAAGCATTGGTAGGGTTGGCGGCTTGTCTGGTCATCGTTAGCTCGATGATGATCCTCAATAAAAGCTGGACCGGGAATTGGCCAGTTACCCTGTTGGCCCTGATCCTTGGATCGCTCTTTGCGATTCTGGTGGGATTGGCGATGGGTGGGTTTTTCAAAACGATTGCACAGGTCAACACCTGGTCAAGTGTTCTACTGATCTTCCTGCTCCTGCCCACCTGGGTTGCTGTTATGCCTTTGCCAGACCCATTTGGGTTGATCGTCCGCCTGGTCCCCAGCTATTACCTGGTCGATCTCCTGAACCAATCGATGGCTGGAAATGCCACATTCAGCTCGGTATGGAGCAGCCTGATCATTCTGGCAGTCTGCACAACAATCGCTTTTTCCGTGGTTGTATGGACTGTAAAGCGGGAAGATCGCATCTAGTACGGACCATATTGTAAAGCAGAAATATATAAAGGAAATACACAAATGGTCCATGAGGTAACAACCTGGTTGAAGTATGTGAGAAGAGTGCTCTAATGAACCTATCCATTCAAAATATTAGTAAACAGTATCGCCGTGATTTCTGGGGGCTGCGTAGCTTTTCTTTAGATCTTGGTGAAGGCGTCTTAGGCTTACTTGGACCAAACGGTGCAGGCAAATCCACCCTCATGCGTATCCTTGCGACGGTCACCCAGGCAAC
>JBAPSY010000024.1:0-7379 GCA_049281855.1 Anaerolineales bacterium | reverse complement strand
CCAACGACTTCTTTAGTGCGATTGATAAGCAGGTAGGGGCAAAGGGGGAAAGGCCGTCTATTGCGTCTAGGATGTGCCAAAATCACCATACAACTCGCTACGCTCCTTGCATGCTGTTCCAGCATATCTGTACCCGAATTGTTCCCCGATATGCATCGGTATGAAGCAAGGAAAGGCAACCCGCAGCCCTGTCCAGAGGGGGAAAAATTAAATTTTCGCCTATTTTTTTTCATGATCAATACATGTGGAACAGCTCGAACGCTCAACCAATGGCTTAAAAGGACATTAACGAAAAAAACTCTTCTCCCATCCAGTTTCCTGCTCTTTTTGCCCCAGTCCATTGGAATAAGAACAAACAAGTACATTGGATGTGGTTATTACTGTCCAGTCAACACTTCGGTTCCTTACGAAGGCGTCCAATGGATTTTCTACACATTTGAAGCTGTAAAATCGTGAATGCAATCGTATAGTTGATTGTACAATGCTATTTTTCTATTCTGTTCCCTCTATCCCATAAATGCATTCTCCAAGCGTTGGGGGACAATCACTCGATATGCCAGGGTTACCCCTCATCTGATACTCCACAGGTGGCATTGGTTTTTGGGGCTATTTGTATCAGGGGATGAAACCTACCTCATACACGTATACTTTATATGCATTGGGGGACAGGCCAATATTGATACGCTCGGGGTAAGCTCAAATACATGCGCTTGAGAACTACAGCACGTCAGTTTGGAAGGCATTGCAAATGCAACAGATAGAGTCAAAGGCAATCGTGGCAAATCAAGCTACACAAACCGTTTACCAGCCGATGAGTGTTGTTGTCATTGAACAGTATTACCCCGAATGGCAAAGACTGGTTCAAGATGAATTGGCTTTCCAATTCCTTCCACTTGGCTTGGAGCCAAATTTGTAATGAGCAGGTTGTACACTTCGGGACTGGTCTGTGATCTCTGACACCGTCTTCCCTACTGTCCGCATGATTTTGAAAAACGGGTTTCGCACCTAGTACTAAACCTGGTAACGAATGAGAAACTCACATTGGATATGACTGGACAGATCGAAGATCGGACTCGGATAATGGACAAGCCCAAAATGGCCACCCTCGATTTCGAAAAGTTCCTTTGGCTGAGAAGCAAGCTCATATAAAGTTCGTGTCACTGCTGGGTTGGCGCCTGGCATTTCATCTTTCGGGGAAATGATGATCAGAAGGGGTGCTTTCAGAAATGGCGCACACAGAACAGGATGAAAAGGAGCAGGAGTAGATGGTGTGACGACGGTTGCCCAGTTCTGCCAGTTTGTCCCAAAACGTGCACCGTATTCAATGAACCAGCGAAAGGCTGTTATCGGTTCCAAGAATGAAGGGATACCCATCTGATCGAAAGTGACTACCGGGAACGGTCCCTTCGTCGTTTCAGGTGTACCACTCACATCCCCATTCTGAAAGGTATCTTGGAGAAGAGAGAACAATGTTCCATCCGGGTCAGAAGAAGGCAGTTCCCGACCACAAGCCGGAACTTGCGCAATAATCGCTTTCACCCTGGAGTCAACAGCTCCCACGACGATAGCTTCTGCCCCGCTCGAACTATCTCCCCAAATGGAAATGCGAGCAGCATCGATCTCAGGTAAAGTTGCGGCGAAGCTGATGGCATCCCGGTAACCTCTAGCCTGAATCCAACGGTTGATCTGTTGGCGGGGTTCGCCATCACTTATGCCAAAGTTGCGATGGTCATAGAGCAGAACACCAAAACCTCCTCGATAGAACACTTCCGCGTAACGGTCGGCGGTCATGCCATCGATAGTGGCCGAAAACCCGTGCGCCATGACGATGAGCGGAGCAGGTTTTGTAGCCCTCTCACGGTAGTATAACCTGCCTCGCAACGTTGCACCTTCGGAGGAGAATTCAACCTGACGAATCATCTACCTACCACCTTTCATCCCCAATAAAAAAACAGCAAATTCATCTGTATTCACCTTATCCGACCTGTAAGCGGTCCGCTATAGTATGTTCACCATAGACCTGTAAAACGGTTCCAGTGACATAATCCGGGTCAGGTGAGGCCAGGAAGACCACCGACGATGGTCAGGGCGGCGAATATGGCAATGGTTTTGGAAAGATTAGTTTTCAGTGTTTTCTCCTTTCATGAATTGGGGTTATACTGTCATCCCAATAAGACTTTTATTGTTAGCTACATATCGTTCAATTATGATTCCCAACTATGGTAGTCTCCAGTATACAAGGAAATCCTTTTCGGCACAACACATCCCCACAATTTTCACCTTAAAAATCACACCATGCGGTGTAAACGTGGTTATATAAGGAGGGAGTTCCACTCAATAGTGAACATGGGGGTATCAAATAACTTTTGAATTCATTCACCAAGTGTCGATGACCCCGTAGGGCATCGCTTGGACACCTGGGGAGTGGGGGTAGGTACCCGCGCAGCCTACTAACCCAAGTCTTATCGCATGGATTCACCAGCCCACCTCAATCGAGGTGGGCTTTTTTGATTCTACAAAAGTAAGAAGAGGGTCATGCTCAAAATAAGATTCAATTAATTAACGTCCCAATTGCACCTCAACTGTACCAAATTGTAAGGTAAGGCAACTACTTGATAATTACCCAATCGCTGCTACTGCGACCGAAGACTTCGGGAGAGTACATCTCTTCAGCTTTGGTTGGTGGGACAACGAACGTGCCGGGTGTAGTGGCGCGGGCGATATAAGTATAATCATATACTCCATCCCAGAGGAGTGAAGTGAAGGCCTCGGCGCGATCGTCGCGCATGTTCTGATGTTCGTACCACGTACCCCACCACCACCAACCATAGCGGAGAGTCGATGGATCATCCTGCGGCGTGCTCTGCGACACGGCCAGAGCGGGATTGATGATCTCCAAGCCAGCTGGCAATGGGTCAACGAGCGCAACGTGATATCTGCGATTGTCAGCCACGAGCGTGATGTGCACACGCACCCGCGCACCCGCTTTGATGTGCCATACGCCATCACTGTCTTGTGAGACATCCTCAGGATTATCCAACGGTTCGTAACGGCGCAGGACGATAAAACCTGCATCGAGCGCTTTCAGATTAAGGTCCGTTGGAGCATACCGCAATCCGAGCCGGTAATACAGCCGCCCCGACCCTTCCTTGCTGATAATCAAATCCTGAGTACCGCCGCCTGAAGAAGTCTCTGAAAGGACGTAGGTCATCGGGATAAGAGTCTCATGACGCTCAGTTGTACGGCCAAGGAATTCATTGCTGCCCGCATAAGTATCGCCGAGCCACAATCGCACAACAAAATCCGGGGTTTCTGTTTCGTATGTGTTGAAGTAGCGATCCAACGCCAGCAGGACAAAGACATTCTCCTGAGTGTTACCCCAACGCCCTTTGGTGCGATGCGCCAAGAGGCCATTGACTACCTTCGGGATCAGGTCACTCTGTGGGTTGTCTTCCATCAACGCATCAAGCAGGATGGCATCAGTGCGACGATCGGAACTGAGGAGCAGGTAGGTCTGATCATCATAGGCGGTGGTGAAGTTGGCTGCACCCGCCGTTTCAACCACGTGGTTGTTCACGAAACGACGGATTTCATCTATCTGTGTTTCGTTATCCATTACCGGCCACAACCAACCGATGGCTTCCATCGAAAGATTTTCAATACCCACATCACTTAACAAGCGCTGGGCCTTTTGTGCATCACGGTCGCCTGAGAGGTTTCGCACGTACAGGGCGTATGCACTCAGTGTATGGCGCGTCTGCTCGCTGTACCAGTACGGGTAATGCGATTCGATATCGCGCAGATAATTCAGAGCGCCCTGCTGCATCTCATCCGGAACCGCAAAGCCTTTTTGTCCGGCGCGATATAACGCATGCGCAACGTGAATGGTATTGAACGGGATTGATTCGAAGCCCTGCCGCCAGTATGGGAAACCACCATCGTAATTTTGCATACCCTGCAGCCTCTGGATATCGCGCATGACTGCAGCCTCCATTTCATCCGGCGTGGGTAAACCATCGGCTTTGAACGCAGTAAGCACATCACGCAGTGCAGCCACGGCTAGAATGCGCGAGGATAATTGCTCCGAACACTCAAATGGATAGGCGACCAGGTACAGCACCGCATCGGTGAGTGCTTGCAACGCGGTGGACGAAGTGTTGATCTCCAGACCGCCATACTGGGGGAATACACCTGTTGGATAAAGCACGGATTGGGCAACCGCACCTTCATCGATCACTCCGTAGGTCGCAAAGGCTTCAGTGGTGGCGGGCGTGTAAACCGGTAGTTCCACGACCGCAGCATCCGCATAGGCTCCAGAGATGGCTGCGATTTGGATGCGTGCAGTGCCAGCCATTTGTGTGCTGGCTGGGAAGCGCACTTCGATGCGATCATTCGCGGGAACAGTCACGCGCAGGCCAGCGGTATCAAGCTCAAGGTTGGTGGCACGGGCAACCACTTCTACGGTCATCGGTTCATCGGTTTGATTTTGTAATACAACGGGCAATTCGAACTTGTCGCCAAAGTTGAGGAAGCGTGGAGCTGAGGGGCGAACCATAAGCGGCAAACGCGCAGTGATATTTGACTCGCCCATGCCAAATTGATGCCCTGTATCATCCACAGCAACCACCATCACGCGGTACCGCGTCAGGTTATCGGGTAATTTGATAGACACCCGCGCCTCACCGTTGGAACCTGTGCGTACCGTCGGAGCAAATGTGGCCAATGGATTGAAGTCGGAGCGAACCGCTACGGAGGTTTGTTGAGATCCCACTGCCTTAGAACTGTCGGCAGAGGGAGCAAGCGCAGCCTCCATCATTGCGGCCTGCGTGGGTAACGCTGCACCACTTCCGTCCAACATGCGGTTTTGATCGTTGGTAAGGATTTGTGGATTTGCTAAAAGAATGCTGCTGCGGCCGTAGGCACTCATCACACCGGAAGCCCGCTCAGCATAGAAGATATTAATGGGATCAACCATCTGGTAGTTTGTAAGTGCGAGGATGGCTTCATCCACAACGACCACTGCCAGTTCTGCACCTGATACTGGCTGGCCATTAGCATCTTTCAAGAGAAGCTTCAGCGTGGTCTCACCGCCCGGTTCGAGCTGAGTTACATCCGGTATCACTTGCAGTGACAGCGTGCGTTGCAACGGTGGGATGCTGAGATTCAATTGCGACGTAGCAAACGCCGGGCGTGGCGCAACATCGGTCAACGGCTCGCCCATGTCGTTTGTGCGCGGCGCAGAACCAACCAGATCCACTTGAATATTCAGGTTGGGGATGTATTCAGTCTTGATGGGGACAGTCAATGTAGTGGAGCCATCTTCGATATAGAAGCGGGTGGTATAGAGGAACCCGCTACGACTGACGGTGAGCAGACCTTCCGCAGGTGTGAATGGAGATTGCACCAGGATTTGCGCTGCGTCACCCGGTTGGTAGGTCTGCTTATCGGGAATCAGCGTCACTTGTTCCTGTTCCACATTACGAGCCGGTGGTTGCTGACCTCCACTGACCCAACGCGTTAACCGCGTTTGATTTTTACGCTCCTTTTCATCAGCGACCACCGCGGTGATGCGATAGCTTCCTCCAATGGGAGTCTCGAAGGAACAGGTATCCGGTTCAGGCCTGGAGAGCATTGTACACTTCTGAATGTCTACTTCCTCTTCGCCCCAGGTGCCATCCCGTAATTTCCATTCCAGCCGCGCGGCTGTGATCACCACCGTTCGATCCACAACCGGGTTGCCATCCAAGTCGGTAACAATGAAGTCCACTTTGAGCGGGGTGCCGCGTTCGACAAAGTAACGCTCACTGCGCAAGCCAACATACAGATCCGCGGGATGAACGAGAAGGGAGGTGGTGCTCGCCCAGGCCTGACGATTCACATCCATCACAGTAGCCTGTGCAACCACGCTCATTGGTTGCGGATTTTCATCCGGCTTGCCTTCCTGGTTGAAATCGAGTCGTAAATAATGGTTGCCGGATTCATCAGTCTTGCCCGTAAATGTCTCGATCTTTGTCTCACTATCCGTCGAGGGATAATCGTAGCTGTAATAATCCCACCACCAGGGATGCCATTCACCAAAGACAAAGTCAGGCCAGTTTGGTGGAGCATAATTGCCTGGTGAGGTCTTTACCTCCCAGGTGACATCGGCATCAGGCAGTGCACCGCCCGCATAATACTTAGCCTCGACTGCGAGCAATGCGTTACCACCGGCAAAATAAGGTCCGGACGTTTCATTGCGGGCCGTGACTTCAAATTCAGGTCGGCGAAATTCCTGGATCTGGAGCGTATGGCCATAGGTAAACCCATCCAGCCCGCCCAGGCTGCCTTGTGCATTCAAATTCAAATAAGCCGTTCCAAGATTGACCGTTTGCGGAATGGTGAAGGCAAAATCAAAGCCACCTAGAGCATTCACGTCAACCTGTCCAGTGCCGATTGCATTTCCTTGCGGGTCCATGAGTTGATAGGTCACGGAGGTGACTTCGCTACCCACCAAGCTGACATCCCCGTTTTGCCTGCCACCCACGCGTCGCATCCAGCCTTTTATATGGACCTCTTCGCCAGGGCGATACATCTTCCGGTCATCGAAAACATACCAGCGTAATGAGTCAGAAGGCGAGGAGGGTCCCCAGCCATAATCTTCCCAGATATACGGGGAGTGCAGCAACATCGCGGTGTCCATGCCTTTGCTGGCAACCAAATACGTTGCACCGGAAGGAATGGCGAAGCGTACCATACCATCTGAGCCTGTGGTGAATTTGCTACCACTTTTATTGGGCTGAATGCTTACGCCAACAAGGGGTGAACCATCTTTCAGGTCAGTCGCCCAGACGATCATATCGGAATAATCGGTGTAAGCATCGATGCCGATTTGGGTGATCTGCACCCAGGCGTGAATAGTCTGGGCATAACGCTGCCATTTATCATTCTCAGATTCGAACATCCTCTTCGGCGGTTCGACGATCACCACGAAGTGACCAAAGCCATTCTCCAAATAAGGTGCCAATTCAATGTTCACCTCTGACAATGTATCATCGGGAAGTTCCAGTGAGATGGTTTTATCGAACACAGGCGTGCCTGGCATATGAACGGCTCTGTCTGTTTGCTGCCACTCCCGTAAATATTTAGTGAATGCATCCCAATCGTTGGGCTGGACAGCATATATTTTCACAACAAGTTGGGTGTAATTGATGGCATATACTGAAAATACTGGTTCCTTCACTGCCGGGTCAAGTGTGACAAAAACCTGATCCGTGGTGAACAAGCGTGGTTCAGCTTTGCCGACTTTGAAGGTTCGTTGTTCGTCCTTCTCCAAGGTCTGGTCGAAGACATCTTTGATTTTGGTTGAAAGGGTAACGGTGTAAGTGGTTTGACCTTTGGTC
>JBAPSY010000023.1:0-31841 GCA_049281855.1 Anaerolineales bacterium | reverse complement strand
ACCACCTGACCACCTTTATGGATATACAAACCGGGCAGGAAACCTCCTTCCCTCGCCTGCCAGGCAACCTGCTACCCATAGGTCAAGCGCCGGACGGCACCTGGATCGCCCTGTATTATTCAGCGACATCACCAGCGGAGCTGGTGTGTCTACCTCTCAAGGCTGAAAATCCATCCGACCTGATCTCATTGACCAGGGTTTGGGAGCACACGGAGCTTATCCCCGAGCAGCTTTCACCGGCGGAGGATTTTCGCTGGAAATCGGTTGATGGATTGGAAGTCCAGGGTTGGTTGTATCGGTCGTTGCCCAATTCAAAACAAGCCATTATATATATCCATGGTGGACCGACTTACCATTCTGAAAACTGTCTGAATCCGCAGGTGCAATATTATGTTTCACGCGGTTTCAATGTGCTGGATGTGAATTACCGCGGCAGCACCGGGTTTGGACTGAAATTCCGCAATGCCATCAAGGAAGATGGCTGGGGTGGGCGCGAGCAGGCGGATATCGCTACCGGCTCACAGGCATTGGTTCAAGCTGGTTTGGCTGAGCCCGGTAAGATTGGAGTGACTGGTACATCTTATGGCGGTTATAGTGCCTGGTTCCTGATCACGCATTATCCACCAGAAATAATTGGTGCTGCTGCTCCTATCTGTGGCATGACCGACCTGGTGGTGGATTACAACACCACCCGCCCTGATTTGCGCCCATACAGCGAGGAGATGATAGGTGGGCGACCCGACCAGGTGCCTGAACGCTATTACGAACGCTCCCCGATCAACTTCGTCCAGGATATCCGCGGAAAGCTGCTCATCGTCCAGGGGGCACTGGACCCGAACGTTAGCCCCGAAAATGTGCGACAGGTACGCCAACGTTTGGAGGCGAATCGAATCCCATACAAGCTGTTGGTCTTCGAGGATGAGGGCCATGGGATTGGGAAACCTGCTAACCAGGAAGAGCTGTACCCACGCCTTGCGGATTTCTTCGCCCAGGCATTCGGGGGATGAGTAGGTATGCCAAATATTTTAATTGTTGAGGATGACACTTCCCTGCGCGAAACCCTGGCGTATAATCTTTCTCGCCAAGATTACAGCGTTCAGGCGGTCGGTAATGGTCTGACCGCTTTGGAGGTGGCCCGCAAAAATCATCCCGACCTGGTGCTGCTTGACCTCATGCTGCCTGGAATGGATGGCTTTGAAGTCTGCCGCATCCTACGCCAGGAGATGAACATCCCCATCCTAATCCTGACTGCTCGCGACGACGAAATTGACCGGGTGATTGGATTGGAAATCGGTGCAGATGATTACATCACGAAGCCATTCAGTATGCGTGAGCTGATGGCGCGTGTAAAAGCTCACCTGCGTCGAGAACGCCTCATTCGCCAGGAGGTCGGTTCGCAGCAAGAAGTTACCTCACAGGATGTGCTCACCTTTGGCAACTTGACCCTTGATCTTTCCCGTCGTGAATTATTGTTGGACAATGTACCAGTTGCCCTTAAACCAAAGGAATTCAACCTGCTTTTATTCATGGCTCAACACCGCAGAAAGGCGCTTTCACGTCAGTTCTTGCTTGAACGCGTGTGGGGGTGGGAATTTGCGGGTGGTACCCGCACGGTGGATGTGCATGTGCATTGGCTGCGCGAAAAGATTGAAGCTGATCCATCCAATCCAAGCCGGATTGTAACCGTGCGTGGTTCCGGCTACCGTTTCGAAGGATAATCCTATATGTTTCGCTCCATCCGTTGGCGCATTGTCCTCCCTTATGTAGGATTGATCCTGGTCACAATGCTTGCGCTGGGGTTCTATCTCTCCAACTTTGTCCGGCAGACGTATCTGAATGACTTAAAATCCAAGCTTGCCTCCGAAGCGCGCATAATCGGTGATGTGATGACGCCGGATTTGGAATCGGTGGGAGCAACCCCAAACCTTGACCCGCAGGCCAAGCATTGGGCTACCATCCTGAGTGTGCGCATGACGATCATTGCGCCTGATGGCACAGTCTGGGGTGAATCACACGAAGATCGAGCATTGATGGACAATCACAGCGATCGGCCCGAGGTCATCCAGGCGTTGGCGAATGGCGAAGGTAGTAGCATCCGTTTCAGCCAGACGCTTGGCTATGACATGATGTACACCGCAGTGACGGTCGTGAATAATAATAAAAACCTGGCTCTCGTCCGTTTAGCCTTACCTTTACAACAGGTGTCTGCCAATATCGCCAACCTCCTACGCATCCTGATCGCGGTCACTCTGCTGGTGACGGTGCTTGCTTTGCTTCTCGCCACCCTTATCGCTGGACGCATTACTCGCCCTGTACGTGAGCTTACCCAATTAGTCTGGCAGCTTGCCTCCAGCAAACCAGCCGATCAACCCATTCCGCTCAGTAAGGACGAAATCGGGCAGCTTGCCCACGTTTTCAATCTTATGTCAGATCGCTTAAGCGGTCAGATCAATGACCTCGAAACGGAAAGTGCCACCCTGGAAACCGTACTTCAAAAAATGACCGACGGCGTCTTGATTGTGGATGCCAACGGGCTGGTTCAATTGGTAAATCCTGCCGCAGTAAAAATGTTTTCGATCTCTAAAAATATCTCTATTGGGAAACCGTTGATCGAAGTGGTGCGCCACCACCAGCCAGCAGAAATGTGGCAGCGCTGCCAGGCTACGGGTGAAACCCAAAGGTTAGATTTTGAGGTCGGTCAACGATTATCCTTACAAGGGATCGCCACCTCTCTCAGCCCGACCATCTCCGGCAGCACCCTGCTGCTATTCCAGGATCTCACCCGTCAACGGCAGATTGACGCCATGCGCCGCGACTTTATCAGTAATGTCTCCCATGAGCTGCGTACCCCTCTTGCAGCACTCAAGGCACTTACTGAGACCCTGCAAGCTGGCGCCCTGGAAGACCTTCCGGCAGCTCACCGGTTTTTAGAGCAGATGGAAACCGAGGTGGATTCACTTAGCTTAATGGTCTCAGAGCTCCTAGAGCTCTCCCGTATTGAATCCGGGCGGGTACCGCTTAATTTTGCTTCCACCCTTCCCATCGATATCATCAACCCGGCGTATGAGCGTCTGCGCCTTCAAGCTGAACGCGCCGGGCTCACCCTGACCGTTGAGATCCCTGATGATTTACCTGCAATACTTGCAGATGCAACCCGGGCGCAACAGGTGGTCGTTAACCTGTTGCACAATGCTATCAAATTTACCCCGCGGGGGGGTAAGGTAACTATAAGTGCCGCCCAACAGGATCGAATGGTCCAATTCGCGGTTACCGATTCCGGCATCGGTATCGACGCTGACGACCTGCCGCGTATCTTTGAGCGTTTCTATAAAGTTGACCGTTCCCGTGCCACCAGTGGCACCGGTCTCGGATTGGCCATTGCCCGTCACCTGATCGAAGCTCATGGAGGTAGGATTTGGGCTGAGAGTGAGGTGGGTAAGGGCAGCACCTTCTATTTCACCATCCCACTAGCCTAGAAAAGCTTTGCTCCCACTCGCCTGTACATATTTATGTGCGGGCGATTTTTGTTAATAAAATTTTCCAAATTGTAAAGTGGCAGTTATCTGTTAACAATATGATTACTAATCAATTGCATATCCTTAACCAAACCTTGCTGGAACGTTAAACATCCCATAGTATCCTTTATGCATATGAAAACAAAAATAATGAGGAAAATAAACATGCATAGAAAAATTAATATCCTATTTGTCGTCACGATGATTGCTGCACTGCTTCTTAGCGCATGCAGTAGCGCCACATCCACTCAATCTACATCGTCTCTTCCAGCCGGATCCGTACAGATCAATGGGGCTGGAGCTACATTTCCATTACCCGTCTATACAGAATGGATCTACGCCTACCAATACGTTGACTCCTCTGTCACCCTGAATTACCAGGGCATCGGCTCGGGCGGTGGTAAGAAGGCAATTATCGATAATACGGTAGATTTCGCCGGCTCTGACTCGGTGCTCACAGCGGATGAATATACTGCTGTCAAAGACCTGCAGATGTACCCCGCACTCGCCGGAGCCGTTGTGCCAATCTACAATGTCGATGGTGTCACTCAGACGCTTACCTTGAACGGCACTGCCCTGGCAGATATTTACAGCGCAAAGATTACCAAATGGAACGACTCTGCAATCACTGTTCTTAATCCAGGGATAAATTTGCCAGACGTTTCAATTACCGCTGTACACCGCTCGGATGGCTCAGGTACCACTGAAATCTTCACCAATGCCCTTTCCTCATTTAGTGCAGATTGGAAAACCAAGGTCGGCGCTGGAACATCAGTCGAGTGGCCGGTGGACAAGGCTGGCAATGGTATCGGTGGCAAGGGCAATCAGGGTGTGGCTGCCGCAGTTCAAAACACCCCCAACTCCATTGGGTATGTCGAGCTTTCTTACGCCATCGCCAACAAGATCGCCTTCGCAAATATGATCAACAAAGCCGGCAATACCGTCACAGCTAACGCCGACAGTCTGGTTTCCGCCATGAATGACTTTGCCAACAACTTCACTGATAAACTGACCAATACCATCGTGGATGGCGCTGGTGCCAATAGCTGGCCAATTTCTGGATACACATACATCATCCTACACACCACCAGCATGACCGATTGTGTCAAAGCACAAAAAATTGTTGAATTTCTCAAATGGGCTCTCACCGATGCGGGTGCAGCCAAGCGTACCGCTGACCTTGGTTATTCAGTTCTACCAGATGCCGTGCTTACACAGGTGCTGGCTAAGTTGGTAGCTGTCACGTGCAATGGCGCACCGGTTTTCTCGTATCCATAATTCTTTTCTCCTTCTTTGGAGTTGGGTAGCATATAAGCTGCCCAACTTCTGCATTATTGTTTTCTGTAAGGTCTAAATTCTATGGATGAACATTCACACTTCCTGACAAATCAGCGTCCCCCTCACCAATGGATGACGCGCCTGCGTCTAGTCCTTCATTATGGGGACCGCCCCTGGAACGCATTGACCATTAGCATGGCTCTATTGATCATCCTGCTGGTGCTATCCATTGGGGTCTTACTTTGGAATGATTCATCTCTGTCGCGAGCAACATTCGGGTTAAGCTTCTTGAAGCCCCTATTAAGTGCCTCATGGAATCCGGTCAGCGGCAATTTCCAGGCCTGGCCTTTTATTTATGGTACTTTAGCCACCTCGCTCATGTCACTGGTACTGGCTGTGCCGATCAGCCTGGGGGTGGCGATCTTCCTGGCTGAGTTATGTCCCACCTGGTTGCGTATGCCTCTTGGCTGGTTATTCGAGCTTTTGGCTGCCATTCCTTCGGTGGTTTACGGTCTGTGGGGCATTTTTGTGTTTTTACCCCAGGTGGTCGAACCGGTGGGTAATTTTTTGGCTTCAACCCTGGGTTACCTTCCGGTGCTGAGTATATTCTTTCATGGCCCAATACCTGCCAGTGGCTCGAGCCTTTTTGCTGCTGCACTCATCCTCAGTATCATGATAACTCCCACGATTGCCGCAATTACGCGTGATGTTTTTTTCGCTGTCCCCCTAGCCCAACGCGAAGCTTCCCTGGCTTTGGGGTCCACACGGTGGGAGACAATTTGGAAGGTACTCATACCCTATGGCTTGTCAGGTATCCTGGGGGCTGTGATCCTGGGACTGGGTCGTGCTCTCGGTGAGACCATGGCAGTAACCATGGTGGTGGGTAACAGCATTGGAGGTACATTATCGTTGATGCGACCTGGCTATACCATGTCCAGTATTATTGCCAATGAGTTTGCCGAGGCTGTCTCAGTTTTACATTCACAAGCGTTGATTGAAATCGGCCTGGTTCTGTTCATCATGACCTTGTTGCTCAATATCATGGCGCGTTTATTGGTCTGGCGGGTTGGGCGAGGCATTCCTCAGGAGGCACGCTCATGAGTTCAGAAACTAAAGTGTGGCTTGGCGCCTCTACCCGGCAATTGATGCAATCCAAGTCAGGTTTCCAGCGCCGAAGGCTTTCCAATGGAATCATGTTGACCATCACCGGGTTATTTACCCTTCTGGCACTCGTCCCATTATTCTGGATCGTCGCGTATGTGATCTACAAAGGTGGGCAACATATTAATCTGGATTTCTTCATCCATTTGCCTCGCCCCTTAGGAATGGTGGGAGGGGGTGTGCTGAATGCCATTGAAAGTACTTTGGTCCTGACGATCTTGGCGGCTTTGTTTGCCGTACCGCCTGGGTTGTTGGCTGCTTACTACGTCGCTTACAAACCGAATTCGCCCCTTGGCATCATTGTGCGTTTTGGCACCGACGTTCTATCGGGTGTGCCTTCTATCGTCATCGGGTTGTTTTGTTATGCCCTGATTGTCAAAAACCAGGGACATTACTCCGCCCTGGCGGGAGGGATTGCCCTAGCTATTTTGATGTTACCCACCATCATTCGTACCACCGAAGAGATGATCAAGCTGGTGCCGCACTCCCTGCGCGAAGGCTCTTTGGCTTTGGGCTCACCGGAGTGGAAGACTGCCCTCAGTGTCACCCTTCCCGCTGCCAGCCAAGGCATCATTACGGGTATTCTGCTCGGGATTGCCCGGGCCTCCGGTGAAACTGCTCCCCTGCTCTTTACTGCGCTTGGGAATGAAAACTATGATCTAATTAAGATTATCCAGTCCGGGATTACCAATCACTTGAATATCTTTACCATCCTGGGTAAGATCATCGGTCAGCCAGTGGACTCACTCCCGCTGACGCTGTGGAAATACGCTCAACAACCCTATCCCGAACGCATCAACCAATCCTGGGCGGCAGCTCTGGTGTTGATGATTCTAGTACTGTCCATTAACATCCTGACCCGTGTGTGGGTACAAGCACGCGCCAACCGTATGCAAGGTAAATAATCTCATGTTCAGCATTTTGGAATCATCTATGACTAAAGAAAATTATACAACCCCTCTCACATTGAAACTCGATATCTCACCCAATACAGTCGAAGCTCAACCTGCTGGTGGAAACAAAATCGAAATTCGTGAATTTTCCTTTTTTTATGGCAAGTTCAAGGCCTTAGGGAATATTAACATGCAGATTCCCCACAATCAGATCACTTCTATCATCGGACCTTCCGGTTGCGGTAAATCCACCTTATTACGTTCGATCAATCGTATGAATGATTTGGTTCCTAATGTGCGTATGGAAGGAGAGATCATTTTGAATGGGGAGAATATTGTTGGTCTAGGTGTAGATGTCGTTGATGTACGCCGTAGGGTCGGGATGGTCTTTCAACGCCCTAATCCTTTTCCCAAGAGTGTCTATGATAACGTCGCCTATGGTCCGCGCTTATATAGGATCAGTCACCGTTTTGGGTTGGATGAGATTGTCTACCATGCTTTGCGCCAGGCTGCCCTGTGGGATGAAGTCAAAGACAAGCTGCACCAATCCGCGATGGCACTCTCCGGTGGGCAGCAGCAACGTTTGTGCATTGCCCGCGCCCTTGCCGTGGAACCAGAAGTGATTCTGATGGATGAGCCTGCCTCAGCGCTTGACCCGGTTGCTACCTTAAAAATCGAGGAGCTAATGCAAACACTGAAAGAGAGTTATACGATTATAATTGTCACGCATAATATGCAGCAGGCCGCTCGCGTTTCTGATTTCACTGCTTTTATGATGATCGATAGCTCTCAGACGCGCACTGGCGTTATGGTGGAATATGGGCCTACCCCCCAGATTTTCACCAATCCCAAAAATAAGCAGACCGAAGATTACGTCACTGGTCGATTTGGTTAACCCGCGGAGAAAACGATGGCGCGTGAAACATTCGAACGACAAATGCAAATGATCCTTGACCAGGTGCTCGTGCTTGGGAGTATGGTTGAACATGCCGTACTTGACTCCCTCGATTCCCTTAAACGGCGTGATCTGGCAGCTGCACGTCGTATCTATGAGTCAGATATAAAAATAAATGAAAAACGGTATTCGATTGAAAGTGGATGTATCACCCTGATCGCCACCCAGCAGCCCATGGCGCGTGACGTACGTTTTTTGGCAGCCATTCTAGAAATCATCACCGAGCTGGAACGCATCGGCGACTATGCCAAGGGTATTTGCAAGATCACCCAGGTTATTAGTGAGGAAGAGATTGACCCGGTACTAATTAATGAGCTACAACAAATGGCTAACTTCGGCTTGGACATGCTGCGCCGTTCTCTGGATGCATTTGTAGCAGGTGATGCAACCGTCGCCCGTGAAATCCCCATGGAAGATGTAAAAGTGGATCGTCTTTACAACCAGGTGTACCACAAGCTGATGAAGCAGATGACCGTGGATATCACCACGATCGACCGTGCCAACCATATTATGTGGGCGGCACATAACCTGGAGCGTATGGCAGACCGCGTGACCAACATTTGCGAGCGGATCGTTTATGTGGCCACGGGTGAGATGAAAGAACTCGATACCACATAGTCGTGTAGGTAGGGTTTTGGAATGGACAAATCGAGGGTGTTGTTCTTGTGCACCGGCAATTCCTGCCGCTCGCAGATCGCAGAGGCCATTGTGAATGCTCACCTGGGGGATCGATGGGAAGCATTCAGTGCTGGTTCTCATCCAGTTGGTTATATTCACCCATTAGCCCTAAAGGTTTTATCTGAAATGGGGATCGACCATCACGGGAGATCAAAATCCATGGATGAGTTTCAAGGTCAGTCGTTCGACGTGGTGGTCACATTATGCGACCAGGCTGATGATGAGTGCCCGGTATGGCTGGGGAAGGGGAGAATTTTACATCGGCCATTTCCAGACCCGGCAAATGTGACTGGTAGCGAGGCGGAGAAATTGGCAGCTTTTTATGAAGTACGCGATGGAATTGCTAAGGATATCGCTGTGCTACTTGCTCGGTAATAAATAATTGGGGGCTGTACGATTATTCAGCCTTACGCACGATCAAGCGTAGACCATCCACTTTAACCACTTCAATTCGGCTACCGGCAGGAAGAGACACGGCATCCACTTCCAGCTCGGCAGACCACAATTCACCACCCACCTGAACGCTGCCCTTTGGAGCGAGTTCAGTCCGCGCAACGCCCTTCCGCCCGCTCATGCTTTCCTCACCGGTGCGGATGGGGGTACGTTGCGCACGCACGGCAATCATCATAATGACGAAGAAAATGGCACCACTGACCACCGAGACGCCGATCACCAAAGGCACAGAGACGTGCTGGAAGCTGGGTGTGACTGGAGTGTTGAACAGCACCAATGCCCCCACGATCAGGCTGCCCACCCCAGCCGCCGTGAGAGCCCCATGGGTGGGTGCTTTAATATCCAGGATGAAGAGTACGAACGAAGTGACAATGAAGAGCAGCCCAAACCAGTTCACTGGTAGAATGCCTAACCCATAAGTGGCCAGTCCTAAAAAAACCACACCCATGAAGCCAGCCACCCACCCGCCCGGGCTGGAAATCTCAATGATGATAGCTTGTACACCAATGGTAATGAACAGGAAAACGATGTTGGGATCGGTGACAATAAGCAGTAACTGCTCGATGAATGAGATGTTGATCGTCTCAAAGCTGGCGTTGGCGGTATGGAGTGTGACCTGCTGCCCGGCAATTGTCACCGAAAAACCATCCAATTTGCTGCGAAGGTCATTCAAATCGGTGGCGATGAAATCGATCAGACCAGCTTGCAGAGCTTCACTGGCTGATACTGCCACCGCATTCTGAATGGTATCCTCTGCCAGGGCGACCGCCTGAGGTCCGCGCCGTTCGGTTAATGTACGTGCCGTAGCTGCCAAGGCGTTTTTAACTTTGAGTTCTTCGGTGGTGGCAAGGTTTTCGCCCTGGCTGCCAACCGGGCTGGCAGCGCCAATGGTGGTTTTCGGTGCCATGGCAGACGCGTGACCCGACAGGGTGATGATGGTGCCTGCACTGGCAGCCATTGCTCCGGATGGTGCAACGTAGACGATCACCGGGACGGTGGAGGCAAGGATCATTTGCTCCATTACGTTCATCGTGTCAATGCCACCGCCGGGGGTATTAAGCTGGAAGATCAATGCTACTGCCCCCTGGCGTTCAGCGATCTTGATCCCGCGTGCCAGATATTGTGACATGGCTGGGGTAACCGGTCCATCTGCAGTAAGCACGATGATTTGGGGAGAGCTGGTTTGGGCTCGCGCAGGCTGACCAAGTAGCATACCGAAACTGATCACGCTGAGCCAAACCAGGAACACGATTTTCTTAAACATGCTTGCCTCAAATCTATTGTACCTTATAAACGTCTTGTGCACAGTTTTGGGGTGTTATAATCCCGCCATGCGCCTCCGATTTTCACTGAAGTATTTGCTCTTCATCCCTATCCTTTGCGTGTTGGCTGTACTACTGTACAACGTTCCTTTCGTCCACAGCCGGCTGGCATGGCGCATCGATAATCTGCGCATTCGCATCCAATATGCCATCAACCCGCCTGAACGAGTCGTTTTTTTGCCTCAGGAGCAAGCTGCCCTCGAAAATCAGGTCAATGAGATTGTCAACGCCACCCTCACGGCTCTGGCACCCACTTCTACCCCCACACCGTCTATCCCAACTCCAATTCAACCCGGTCCCACAGAGACCCCCCTTCCCACCGCTACCCCCACCCTCTCTCCAACCCCACTTTCTGTATCTTTTCGTCTGACAGGCGTCCATTATGAAGACCAGCACAACCGATATAACTATTGTGGTCCCGCCAACCTCTCCATGGCGCTTACGTTTTGGGGCTGGGATGGCAACCGTGACATAGTCGGGGAGTACGTCAAGACGAATACAGATGACAAGAACGTCATGCCCTATGAGCTGCAGGATTTCGTCCTGACCCAAACTACGGGTTATGGCGCCCTTATCCGTTACGGTGGTGACATCCGCCTGCTGAAGAAGCTTGTGGCAGCTGGCTTCCCGGTGGTGACTGAGAAGGGCTACTACACCTATGATATGACCGGTCGCTATGGCTGGTTGGGCCACTATCAGTTCGTCACGGGTTATGATGAATCCAAGAGCGTGCTCGTGGTGCAGGATACATATATCGATCACGGAGAAAACCACGAATTCCCTTACGCAGATTTTATCAGCGGGTGGCGTTCGTTTGATTACCTCTTTATGGTAGTCTACCCAATCGACCGGGAATCTCAGCTGCTGGCGCTGTTGGGTGACTACACCGACGTGGATTGGTCCAGCCGCCGCGCATTAGAAATTGCCACGAGCGAGACTTCCTCGTTATCCGGTGTTGACCAATATTTTGCCGCCTTCAACATCGGCACCAGCCACGTCAATCTCAAGGAATATGTGGATGCTGCATATGCTTTTGATTACGCCTTCCAGCTTTATGCCGGTTTGCCCAATGATGACATGCGGCCATTTCGCATGCTGTGGTACCAGACTGGACCTTATTTTTCTTATTATTACAGCGGGCGTTACCAGGATGTGACCGACCTCGCCAATGCCACATTCAATACGATTGGCGATGACGTCCTGGAGGAATCCTGGTATTGGCGCGGTATGGGTAAGTTGGGGATGGGTGACACACAGGGTGCCATCAATGATATCCGCGAGAGCGTACGCCTACACCCGGGTTTTGCTGCGGGGCTGTACCAGCTGTCGCAGCTGGGTGTCTCACCTTGATATGGTCGATATTATCCTGGTTTGGGAGGGAATAGGATGCTGAACATCCTTCACTTTGCGGATGCACACATTGATATGACCAACTACGGCCGGCACGATGCTGCCACCGGTCTGCCCGTGCGCGTGTTGGATTTTCTAAAATCCCTGGACACGATTGTGGATACCGCCATCCGCGAAAAGGTCGACCTGGTCTTGTTTGCCGGGGATGCCTACAAGGATCGTAATCCTGCCCCCACCTTCCAGCGCGAATGGGGTCGGCGAGTGATGCGCCTCTCCCGGGCAGGGATTCCCACCCTGCTGCTGGTGGGCAATCATGATACTTCGCCTTCCCTGGGTCGTGCCGACACCCTCGACCCGTTTAATACCCTCGAAGTTCCCAATGTGATTGTCCTGGATCATCCTGCTTTCCTTCGTCCAGTTGATCTGTGGGGTTTGCCTCTGCAGGTTATTGCTTTGCCGTGGGTTTCCAGGTCTGGTCTGATTGCCAGCCAGGAATTAACCACCGCTGAGCCTGAAAAAGTCGATCAAGCCATCGAAGAACGGCTGACCGCCATTGTACAGAATATGCTGGAAGAAGCTGACCCTGGGTTACCTATCGTGCTCACCGCCCACGCCTCAGTCCAGGGGGCAGTCTATGGTGGCGAGCGTACAGTCATGCTCGGGGGTGACCTTTTGTTGCCGGGTTCCCTCGTGCGCGACCCACGGTTGGATTATGTGGCGTTGGGGCACATCCATAAGTCTCAGAACCTGAATGAGCATGCCCACCCGCCTGTGATCTATCCCGGTTCCATCGAGCGTGTGGATTTTGGAGAAGCTGCTGACGATAAATTCTTTGTCATTGCCCATGTTGAACGCTCGCACACCGAAGTGGAATGGCGCAAGCTGACTGGGATCCGCCCATTTATTGATCGTCACGTGCGGCTAAAAAGCCAGGAAGACGTCACCGGTCAATTGCTGAAGTCCCTGCCGCATGCACCCAAGCTGGAAGGTGCCATCGTCCGCTTGGTTTTGGAGTACCCTCGTGATTGGGAGGCGCTGATTGATGAAGCGGCTTTGCGCGAAGTTACCTCCGGGGCTTTTGAGTTTCACCTGATCAAGCGCCCAATGGTGGAAGCCCGTAGCCGTCTTGCGCAGGGGGAAGGGGTGAGTAGCCTCACTCCGCTTGAGCTGTTGGATATCTTCTGGCGCTCCAGTCATGTTACTCCAGCCGAGCAGGCCAACCTTCAAAAGCTGGCTAAGGAAATTATGGAAGAGCCCGAGGATCTCTCCTGACGCTATACTAAAGTGGATTGGATATATTATCAGTGTGTGCTTTGACGGGGCTGGTTTGTTCCTTACTAGCTACCTTGCTCAAAATCCAATTTAGCAGTAAAACCGAGCGCCAGAAAGCCACCGCTGCCATTCCGTGTGCCAGGACGGCAAACAGCGGAGGGGTTTGGTATGTGTAATAGGTCCAACATTCTCGCCTCGTACCCCAACGCTCGAGGAAATAACCCAATCCTGAGCCAGCGATAAAAGTGAGTACTGCTAAACGGTGGTCAGTAGGAGTGAGAATGAGCAAGGTGACCAAGGCCAGCGCACACAGGCTGAGCGATTTATTCAGGGTGGGTTGGATGAAGTTGAGCATCAGGGCATAAAATGCTGGGAAGACCAGCCAATAGGTGATTTTAAAACCACGATTATTCCAGTTTTGGATGGTTTTATGTAGAATGCGTACCAGGCGGTCGATGGATAGGCTGGCGATGGGCCAGGCCGGGATGATCCACAGCGGTGGACGCTCGGCAGTGTAATAATGCCACAGGTTGGTCTGGGTTCCCCATGATTCGATCACTAGCCCGCCGATGAAACCAACCATGATGATCCTGACGTCCACCCTCAGGTCTGCGCCCGCCATGATGAGCAGCGACATGACGAGGAAGATGCCCAGAAGCAACCAATCCAGATACAGCCACCAGCTGCCTTGCCAATCAATGTAGGAAAGGTATTCTTTGGCGAGTGGCCACCAGATGTATCCCAGAAGGAACAGGATGAGCAGGAACCCGCTCAGCAAGTAATAGGAGTGGCGCCTCCAACCCAATAAGGAGAGCAAACGGCTGGGGGAGATATCTTGAATGGTTTGCCTATCCGGGCGCATGGGAGAATTTTACTATATTAAGAAACGCATGCCAGCGGAGTGACTGCGATTATACTTAAGCCCATAGAATGGAGGGAAGATGATCCCCGTTAAGCTCACGATTACAGGTTTCCTCTCATACCATGATACGGTCGAGCTGGACTTTACCACTTTCGACCTGGCATGTATCTCCGGGCCTAATGGCGCAGGCAAGTCCTCTCTGTTGGATGCCTTCACCTGGGCATTGTTTGGTCAGGCTCGTAAACGCGACGAATCGGTGATCAACCTCCAATCGAAAGCCGCTGAAGTCGCTCTTGTTTTCGAATATGAGGGCAATACCTATCGTGTCCAGCGAACCTTGCCGAAAGGCAAGACCACCTCCTTAGAATTTCAAATCCTGGAACCTCAGGATGGGAAATGGAAAGTTCTCACCGGGCATACCCTGCGCGATACACAAGCTTACATCGAACATACGCTCCGCCTGGACTATGAAACTTTCGTCAATGCCTCCTTTTTCTTGCAAGGCAAAGCTGACCAGTTCACCCAACAAAAACCAGGTGACCGCAAGCGCATCCTGGGCAGCATCCTGGGCCTGGAAGTCTGGGAGACATACCGCCAGCGCGTCCTTGACCGGCGCAGAACGGTCGAATCTGACATCCTGGGCATGGATGGACGCATGGCAGAGATCAAGGCGGAATTGGGCGAGGAACAAGCTCGCACGGAGCGCCTGACAGAATTACAGTCCGATCTCAAACGCCTGGCTAAAGCGCGGAAAGCCCAGGAGCAGCTACTCGAGCAGGCTCGCAAGGTGGATGCCACCCTGGCGGAGCAGCGTAAGCTCGTGGACATGCTTGGGCGCCAGTTCCAGTCAGCCCAAACCCGGCAGACTGAGCTCGAGAACCGCCTTACCACCCGGGTCCAGGAGCGCGAGGCTTATGCCCTGAGGGTTGCAAAAGCAGATGAAATTGAATCCGCCTATGCCAACTGGCAAACCCAGCGGGCGGAGCTGGAGCGCTGGGATGAGGTGGCTGCGCGCTTCAGGGAACATGAGGCCAGGCGTCAGGCTCCCCGGATGGAAATCGAAGCCGAGCGCGCTCGATTAAATCAGGAGTTTGAGTCTCTTCGTACAGAGCAGAAATCTGTCTGGTCTCAGAGTGCCACCCAGGTGGAGCTCGAAGCCCAGATCAAAACCGCCTACAGCACCATGGAACAAGCCGAGACTGCCTTGAAGCAGCGTGCAGAATTGGATACGGAGCTGCAAGCTGCCCGCCAGAGGCAGGCGGATGCCCGAGCTGAGAATCCGCGCCTGAAAGCTGAGATGGACCAGCTCAAAGCTCGCATCGACCAGCTCTCCCAGACGGAGGGGGCAGCCTGCCCGTTGTGTGGTCGACCGCTGGAAACGCATGACCGCCAACAGCTGATCGATGAGATTGCCGTTCAGGGGAAGGAGATGGGCGACCGCTACCGGACAAACCTCGTCTATTTAAAGGATGCCGACCAGAATGTACGTCAGCTGGAAACCGAGATTGCTTCCCTATCCAAAGCGGATGGCGAGCGTTTGACCCAGGCTCAAATCATCAGCCGTCTGACCAGCCAAATCGAGTCCATTCAGCAGAAGGTCGCAGAATGGGAAAAGATTGCTGCCCCACGCATGGTTGAGATTCAGGAGATTTTGACCTCCGAGGCTTTCTCCACTGAAGCTCGCCAGTTGCTGGCACAAATCGATGTCGAATTGAAAGCCATTGGCTATGATGCCGCCGCTCATGATGCCTGCCGCCATCAGGAAGCTGCATCCCGGGCTGCAGAAGGCGAGTTTCGTGCACTGGAAAACGCCCGAGCAGCCTTGCAACCCCTCCAGCGTGAGATTGATGAAACTCAGAAACAGCTGATTAGTTTACAAGCTGAAGTCATGCATCAGCAGCAGGAGTATGACGAGGCCGCCGCCCGTCTCGCCGCTGCTCAGACCGGTGCACCTGATCTGGAGGCAACGGAGCGCAACCTGCACGAGCTGCTGGAGCAGGAGAACAGTCAACGGATGGAGGTGGGAGCCGCCCAGCAGAAGGTAATGGTATTAAAAGACCTGAAAGTGCGCCTGAAGGATCTCACTGCCCAGCGCGAAGATCTTGCCAGGATGGTTGGGCAATACAAACTGCTCGATCGGGCATTTGGGAAGGATGGTGTGCCCGCATTGCTGATCGAACAAGCCCTCCCAGAAATTGAAACCCGCGCCAATGACCTGCTCGAACGTTTGAGCGAGGGCAACATGTCGGTGCGCTTTGCCACTCAGGCTGCCTTTAAAGATAAGAAACGTGATGACCTAAAGGAAACCTTGGACATCCTCATTTCGGATGGCGCAGGCACACGCGATTACGAGCTTTATTCAGGCGGAGAAGCCTTCCGGGTGAACTTTGCCATCCGGCTGGCGCTTTCAGAGCTACTCGCCAAACGCGCCGGGGCACGCTTGCAAACCCTGGTCATCGACGAAGGTTTTGGAAGCCAAGATGCACTCGGCAGGCAGCACCTGATTGAAGCCATCAATCAGGTCAAGCAGGATTTCGCCAAGGTGTTGGTCATCAGCCACATCGATGAGTTAAAGGATGCCTTCCCCAACCGCATCGAAGTGGAGAAGACCGAACGAGGTAGCACGCTAAGGGTGATTTAGGCTTGTCATTCGTCATCATTTTATCCACCCTGGGGATGGTATTAGGATTGTTTGTCACCTGGTTGGTGCATTCTCGGGGCAAACTGCAGATTGTGGTTGACCCGCACGCTGACCCGCTCGAGAATCCCATCCCAGAGCCGCCTCCCCTGATTTCAGTGATCGTCCCAGCACGCAACGAGGGGCGCAATATCCGCCGTTGTGTGCAGGCATTGCTCAGGCAGACCTATCCGAATTTCGAGATTATCGTCGTCGACGACCGCTCGACCGATGAAACCCCTCACTTTCTAATGGAATTGGAAAAGGAAGATGCTCGCCTGCACGTCTTCCATGGCACTGATCTACCTCCCGGCTGGGCAGGCAAACCGCATGCCCTGGTGCAGGGAGCAATTGCTGCCCGCGGGGAGTGGCTGTGCTTTGTGGATGCCGATACCTTTGCCGTGCCACAGTTGCTTGGGTCTACGTTTCGCCTGGCGATCAAATACCATGCAGATCTATTCTCCATCCTGACGGACCAGGACCTGGGCAGCTTTTGGGAAAAAGCGATCCTGCCTCTGGTGTTCCTGGGATTATCCTTCGGCTTCCCCGCTGAGCGCGTGAACGACCCCACCAAGCCGGAGGCCATCTCCAACGGGCAGTTTATCTTGATCAAACGCAATGTCTATGAGCAGATTGGTGGGCACACAGCGGTGAAGGATCGGGTTGACGAGGACAAAGCCATCGCCATCCTTGTTAAGCGGGCTGGTTACCGCCTGATCCTGGCGGATGGGCGCAAGGTTGCCCGAACACGCATGTACACCTCCCTGCCCGAGATGTGGGAGGGTTGGACGAAGAATATCTACCTGGGTCTGCTTGATCGCTTATGGCTGCTATTATTTGGTGCCCTCCTGGGGTTGATGGTTTCATTCGTGCTGCCATTCTGGCTGTTGGGTGGCTTAGTTTGGCTCAGCACTGGTGGTGGGGGGGCTGCTGCAGTCGTGGCAGCGGAGGCCATTGTGCTGTGGGGTTACCTGTTGTGGAAGCGTCTCCAGGCTTGCCGGGTATTTGGTATCCCCGGTGGATATGCTTTCACGTTCCCTCTGGGGGCACTCATCTTCACCGCCATGATGTTTGCCTCCGCCTTCAATGTCATCTCCGGGCGTGGGGTGCTCTGGAAAGGGCGTCGATACCATTAATCGTTAAAAAAGCATTTCAAGGTTCATTGAGGGTAATCTCCCAAAGTTCGTCAGCGGGAATTAATATTTAACTTTGGCATCAAACGATTGTACATGATAATATTGTTCATAGATAAAAGTTGGGCAGTCTTCTGCATCATGCTTTACGATGCTGTCAACCTGAGGTGTAGTTTTATTTTTTGAAATCAGCAGGGTCAGGCTGGTTTTCAACCTGTTGGATGGTCGGGCTCCTCTGATTTGAACGCCATCACCTCATCATTACATTTTTATCCATTAAGGAGGGCACGATGGATCAACCTTCCAAACCGCTGAGTTCTTTCCGCATTTTGATCATCGGTCTGGTTACTGTGATTGTTGTGTTGGGGGTAGCTCTTATTATTCTTGTGATCGGTCACGCAGGTGCACAGGTGAATCTGGGGGAAGTGGACGTCCTTGCAAACAGCTCGGATGAATGCGTCACCTGTCACCGCAATGCCACCCCCGGGATTGTTAATCAGCTCAGTCACAGCACCATGGCTGCTGCAGATGTGACCTGTCGTGACTGCCATGAGGTAGCCTCAGATTACTCAGGCGCAGTCGAGCATGAGGGTGTGTACGTCCTGGCCGCCCCCACTACCGCCATGTGTGAGAAGTGCCATCAGGCTGAGGTGGCGCAGTTTTACCAAAGCCGGCACAGCCTGCCAGCTTATGTGGCAGTGGCCGGATCTAAGGATCTATCCCCAACTCTCGTGGCGATGTACCAGGCCATCCCTGAGGGTTCCTTTGCCCCCGATAAAGCCCGCAATGCTATCGCCGCGCTCGAAGGCTCCAAAATAACGCCGTTCGCTTGCGAAAACTGCCACAGTATTGGGGTTCCTGCTGCCGACAGGTCGGTCGGACGCTGCCAGAAATGCCACATCCGGCATGAATTCAGTCTGGAACAGGCGCGTAAGCCTGAAACGTGCAATAACTGCCACATTGGTCCCGACCATCCACAGTGGGAGATTTACCAGGAGTCTGCCCATGGCATCCTGTATGCGACCATGGGATCGACCTGGAATTGGGATGCGGAGGCTGGCAATCTATCGGTCACCGATTTCCCCGCTCCTACCTGTGCCTTGTGCCATATGAGCGGCTTTGGAGCCACGGGCACCACCCATGATGTGGGGGATCGCCTGTCGTGGTTCTTATTTGCTTCGATCAGTCAGCAGCGCCCGAGCTGGCAGGATAACCGCTCCCGCATGCAGACAGTTTGCTTTGAATGCCATAATGAGAATTTCATCAAGGATATGTATACTGCCGCCGATGACGCCACCCAGCAGGTCATCACTTGGGTGCAGGAAAGCAACGACCTGGTCGCCCCACTCCAGGAACAAGGTCTGATCAACACCAATAATTTCGACGAGCCCATTGATTTCACTTACTTCAACCTGTGGCATTATTGGGGTCGTACCACCAAGTTTGGCGTTTGGATGCAGGGCCCCGACTATTCCCAATGGCATGGGGCTTATCCGCTCATGGAGACCATGGCTGATTTGCGTGAGATGGTCAATGCGAAGGTACAGGCGGCGGGAGCCACGCCCTGAATATGTATCACCTGGCGACCGTTTTCCCCATTGTTAGACGAGCCCGCCTCCCAGTCTCGCGAGACCAGGCCATGCTCTTGATGCTAGCCTTGAATGAGATCTTATTGGGTCTTGAGACCTACCTGGCCCACTCCACCAGTGGCACCATCATGCCAAAGGAATGGATTCCGATCATCTTCGGTCCCGTGGCAGGGATATTATTGGTCCTGGCAGGGCTCCTTGCCATCCGTAAGCGCTCCCTGGCCGCCCCGATCGCCTCCCTGATCTATTTTGCCAGCATCGTCGTGGGATTGCTGGGGATGTTCTTCCACCTAATGCGGGCAGTCTTGCCGTTGGCTCCTCTGGGTGAAAGGGTATCCGTGACCCTCGTTGTCTGGGCACCGCCCATCCTTGGACCGCTCACCTTTGCCCTGGTTGGTTTGATGGGCATCAGTGCACTCTGGATGGAGCAGCCTCCCGATAGTGGCAGGCTCACCCTCCTGGGTGGCAGGAAGCTCTCGTTGCCTTATAGCAAAACCAGTGCCTTCTTTTTCATGGTCGGTTTGGGCACTTTGGCAACCGTGATCAGCAGCGTGTTGGACCACGCCCGCACCAATTTTGAGAACCCGTGGTTGTGGCTGCCGACCGGAATCGGCGTATTTGGCACCGTGGTGGCTCTGCTGCTCGGGACTATTAATACACCCCGCCGGAGTGATCTGTTGACCTATGTTGTGGCGATGCTTTTGCTGTTGCTGGTGGGCATCCTGGGGGTGGGCTTGCATATCCTGCGTAATCTGGCGCTGGAAAATGCCATCGTTGTGGAGCGGTTTTTACGCGGTGCCCCCTTCCTGGCTCCCATGTTGTTTTCGGATATGGGCACCTTGGGCCTGATCATCCTGCTGGACCCGGCAGAAAAACGCTAAAGTCAGTCAGATATTACACAACAGATATTCACACCCCGTATATCTATTATTTTTGTAGGGGCACGAAATTTCGTGCCCCTACAGCGTTATTCTACCTAACACGTTAGATAATCACGCCCCTTAACTTTTTCTGGAAAGTGTCTGCTAAATTGAGAAATGGAAGATTCAAGTAGGGCACGATCATGCTAGCGCATGCTAAATTTCATGCTCTAATGATACACGTGGCGCACAGTGTCCGGTCCGATCTCAGACCGGAGCGTTGATGCGCCCCTACGAAAATATTATATAGATTGTTGACAATCAACGACAAATTATCCTAAGCGCACCTTATCCCCGCCTCGACTGATCTCCCATGGATAGACAATGTACGCATCAGTGATGGCGGCATAATAATCTGGGCACAGGCTGCCAAATAAGGTCCGGTGGGGGTTGAAGTGCAGTACGCACGTGGATGGTACTCCACCTGCCGCTGCAATGCGGTTTTTAACTGCCGTAATGGTCCGCCCCGAGCCCCACACATCGTCCACCACCAAACAACGCTTACCTCGCAGCAGTTCATCATTGGGGAATTCGATAAAGCGCGGCCAGGCAAATAAGCCGGTTTTCTGGCGCTCGACCTCCGCAGGGAAATCCACCGCTGCCGTTAGGATCGTGGGAATGCCGGTCGCTTCAGCCAGCATCCCACCCGGGATGATCCCACCGCGTGTGATGATGACCATCGTCTCAAAATCACCCTGGAATTGCGGCAGCAGGTGGTCAATCAGTTTATCGACCTCATTCCAGGTCAGGGTTTCTTGGCGGATTGGGGGCATTCGCTTCTCCATGATCTAAAGAATAACATGATCAAAAATGCCTCTTACCGAAGTACCGCAGCCAGCGGAGAAGGTGCGCTCACCTCGCCAGTCTGGCCAGATTGCCTGGCGCGTTCAACCTCGCGCGCCCACAGGTATAGGCAGGTGTGATAAGCCGTGGCTGTGTAGGTGCTCACCACCGTGGCGAACATGATGAAGGGTGTGGCAATTAAAATGCCAAGAGTCACCCCTGTGATGAGACCCGCTGTGGAACCCTGGCTTGCTGAGACGATCCCCAACCCGACCCCCAATCCCAGGCCAACCCCCAGGGCACCCAGCAGGAAGCCGATCAATCCGGTGATGGTCTTGACGCCCACTGTGCTGATCCCCACCAAAAGCAGGTTGTCCTTGATGATTTGAGTGGCGCGCTTGATCCCACCTTTTAGGTTGATATCTTCAATTACCATGGCTGGCAGGATCAGAAAGGCGGCTTCAGTCCACACAGTTTCGATCAAACCTGCCAGGAAGTTACGCCCTCCGCTTCTCCCTTTCCCACTAACTACGCTCTTCAGCAGATTGACTGCTGTGGAAGCCGCTGCCAGGCTGGCGATATCCCACCCATCCCGTCTGATGATTGCCCAGGCTTTGTCCATCTTGCCATCCCCTTCTGCCAGGTAGCCATAGATCAGATAGACCGTCATGGCGGAAAAAACATACCCCACCATATATTGTATGAAGATCAGGATCGCCCCCATGACATAGATGATAACTTCCCCCACCTTGCTGCCTTGCAGCACGAAGGATATGACCCCGATGGGTATAACCAGAATGAGTGTGACGATAAATCCGGCGAAAAGTGCATAGATGGATGGCTTGATCAGGTCTTTATCTGCCATCGCCATCTGCCAGGATTGTTTGAGAAATGCCCATCCACGTTTAAAGCTATCCATGCTGGCCTCCTGAAAGGATGATAGTTCTGATGATAATACTGTATTATGCCAAAAGATATACGGCAAAACCTGTTATTGATATTATAGCAAAGATGGCGGGTTTACCTCAAGCCGCCAGTCACCCAGTGCTCGACCTTTCAGCAGCGAAGCCGGGTCAGGTCCACGCAAGACGAGCTGCCAGCGGTACAAACCGCCAATACGCGAGAAAAAGCAAGGTACCGGGCCAACCAGCTCCGTTTCGCGCCGATCCTCCCCCCGCAGCCAGGTTTGGATTTGCCCTGCCAGGGCATTGGCAGAGGCTTCTGCACGTTCAGGGTCTCGGTGGCGGAATTCCAGCCGCACCAGGCGTGAGAAGGGTGGGTAGTGTAATTCTCGACGATATTCCAGCTCTTGCTGGTAAAAAGCCTGGTAATCATGGTGCGAGGCTGCTTTGATGACGTAATGCTCAGGCAGGAAGGTCTGCAGGATTACCTGCCCTCCCAGCGGGCTGCGACCGGCGCGCCCGGCAACCTGTGTGAGAACCTGAAAAGTTCGCTCTGCTGAGCGCAGGTCAGGCAGGCTGAGGCCTACGTCTGCCAGCACTACCCCCACCAGCGTGACCAACGGCAGGTCAAGCCCTTTGGCGATCATTTGCGTCCCTATCAGCACGTCTGCATGGTGGTTGACGAAGTGGCTTAGGATGACATCGTGGGCACCTTTTTGGCGTGTGGTCTCGAAGTCCCACCTCAGGGTGCGCGCCTTCGGGAAGAGCGACTGCACCTCCGCTTCCACCTTCTCGGTGCCGGTGCCGTACTGCCGGATGCGTTCACTCTTGCATTGCGGGCAGGTGAGGGGCATCTGGCGCTTATATCCACAATAGTGACAGTTGAGCTGGTCCTCATTGATGGAGGTGTTAATCCCTGCCTTTGAGCCTGCAATATGAAAGGTGAGGGGTAGGTCACAGCGCGGACATTTGAGGATGTAACCGCAGTCGCGGCAGAAAATATAGGTTGCGCTGCCACGCCGGTTGAGAAACAGGATGGCTTGTTGTTCATGCGCTAGTGTCTCAGTCAGCGAATCCTGCAGCGCACAGCTGAATATAGACCGGTTGCCTGCCTGCAGTTCCTTCCGCATATCCACCACCTCCACCGGCGGCAGATCGATGGTTTCAGTCTGCTCGCCAATCGGGCGGTACAGTGAGCTAATCCCCAGCTTCTGCACCTGGCTCTCCACGGCCTGGCGGTGTGCCAGGATGCGCAGGGGCAGGCTCAGGTAATGCCATTCTCTTTGTGCTGCGTGGTAACGGCTGACGATATCGGGTGTGGCAGAACCCAACACGCACACTGCCCTGGCCATCTGTGCATACTCCACCGCTACATCCCGTGCATGGTAATGTGGCTGTGCTTCCGATTGGTAATAGGTATCATCGTGGAATTCGTCGACAACGATAAGACCTAAGTTTGTAAATGGGGTGAACAGGGCGCTGCGCGGCCCAACGATCACCGAAATCTCACCCAAACGTGCCCTGCGCCAGGTATCGAAGCGTTCTCCCAGAGACAGGCGTGAATGCATGCTCCCCACCACCCCCGGGAATCGACTGACAAACCTTCGGATGGTCTGCGGGGTCAGCGCAATCTCGGGCACCAATACGATCACCTGGCGACCCAGTCGTAGGGTTTCTTCGACCGCTCTCAAGTAAATCTCGGTCTTGCCAGAGCCGGTCACCCCGTGTAGCAGGTAAGGTTTAACGAGTTTCCCCTCCGCTGCATCTTGAATCCCGGCTTGGATTGCCTTCCATGCGGCCATCTGATCGGACGTCAGTTCTGGGGGCTCGCTGGCAACGAATTCCATGCGTTCCAGCGGGTCTCGCCAGACTTCTGCCTCACCCAAACGCACCAGACTGCGTTTTACCAGTGCTTGTAGGTCCGCCAGGTTGCCTCCACTTTCAGCATATAACCAGGCAACGTCTATTTCCTCTCCTTCTCGCATCAGCAGGCGTAACATGGCCTGCCGGCGCTGCAAGGCAGGTGTTCCAGCCCTGGCCAGGTTGGGCATTTGTTCTTCTGCCTGCTCGGGTGAGATACCCAGACTGGCTGTGCGAACGGTTTTAGGCTGGACGGTTGGTGGTGGCAGCACGGTTCGGGTGCTCAACAATCCCTGATTGATCAATGAGCGTGCCGATGCCCGCCAATCTGCATGCCGGAAGGCGTTATCCAGCTGTCGGCCGCGCAGGGGACCACGCTCTGTGAGCAGTTTCAGGATGCGATTCTGTAGATTCGTAAGGGGATGTGATACGGGGAAGATGGGAGTGCTTTTCTGGTACAGGGTATCTGCCTGCTGCGCCAATCCTGGAGGGATCATTGCATCAATACATGCCGCCAGTGGTGCCAGAGTGGATTCAGCCAGCGCTCCCGCCAGTTTGATTTGTACTGGTGTGAGCACAGCCTGCGGGTCAAGCAGGGATATCACTGGTTTGGTCTCCGGCACCTCCGGCTGTTCGACAAAGCGGAAGACTACCCCCTGTACCTGCTGGCGACCAAATGGAATTTCCACCAGGTGACCCGGCTGTACTCCCCCCTCCAGCTCGGGAGGCAGGTGGTAATGAAATGTGCCGCTCACCCGCGGGACGTTGACGGCAACTTCTACATAGATGGTCATTTAATCAGGGGGAGTATCTTTCAACCGTATCAGGCTTAATTGGGCAATGCGCAGCCCATCCATCGATTTAACCTGCAGCCTCACACCACCTGATTCAACCATATCATCAATTTTGGGGATTTGCCCCAGCTTGCCCATGAAGTAGCCTGCGATGGTATCGTAATGAGGGTCAGACAGATTGAGCTCCAGCTGCTGGTTGACTGCCTCTATCAATGTGAGCCCATCAATCAGCACCGATCCATCCGCCTGGTTTTGGATTTCTGGGTTGGACTCGTCAAATTGGTCGCTCACCTCTCCCACGATCTCTTCCAGCAGGTCCTCCAGCGTCACCAATCCCGCTGTTCCACCAAATTCATCCAGCACAATCGCGATGTGCTGTCGGTTATGCCTGAATTGGTGCAGTAGTTCGTTCACTGGCAGGGTCTCAGGGATGTAGAGTGTCTCACGTGCCATCTCTCGCGCTGAGGTATTCTGGCAATCCGGCTGGTTCATCACCCGCAATACATCTTTGACGTGCAGTATGCCGATGATTTGGTCCAGATCGTCCTCGTAAACCGGCAGTTTGGTATAGCTGTATTGTGTCACCGTGGTGATGATTTCATCCAGCTTGGTATCTGCCTCGATCGCAATGATTTCTGTTCTTGGGATCATCACCTGACGTACGAGCAGCCCTCCAAAGTCGAACACCGATTCGAGCATCTCACGCTCGGGTGGCTCGAGCACCCCACCCTCTTCAGACTCTGAGATCATCTGCTTGAGCTCATCCACCGTGTAGATCAGCGAATGCCCACCGACGAGCTGCAAGCCAAAAATACGCAAGACCAGGCGGGTAGCCCAGTCCAGCGCGTCGATGAACCATTTGAACACGGTGCTGAAGGCTTTCATCGGTTGGGCAGCAAGCATCGCAACACGCTCCGGTTGATGCAGCGTGGCAACCTTGGGCACCTGCTCGCCCAGGACGACGTGCATGCTGGTGATGATGATCAAGGAAAGCACCAGGGGTAGTGCAGCAAACAGGGAGGTCAGGCGCTGCAGGCTGGGAGCCAGGGAAATTTGATTGAAGTAAGGGGTTAATAATTCCTGGAAGGTATTCTCACCTACTGCGCCCAATGCCAGGCTAACAATGGTGATGCCAAGCTGGGAGGCAGCAATTAAACGGTCACGCGCCGACGGGTTCTCGATCCAGGTTTTAACGATATGGGCAGCCGCATTGCCTTCTTCGGCCAGCAGCTCGATCCGCGCCTTGCGTGACGTCACTGCCGCGAATTCCACGCTGACGAAAAAGGCATTCAGTGCAATCAAGAGCAGGATAAGCAGAAAATGCCACACGAACATATTTACACCGAACGTAGAGAGCGAAGTGAACATAGAGAGCGAAGTGAACATAGAGAGCGAAGTGAACGTAGAGAGCGAAGGCAACGTAGTGAACTGAGTGAACTCGCTAAGAAGTTAGACATCTGGGTAATTCGTGAATTCCAACGAATGCCTCTCAAGACGCCGTTGTCTGTCGCAGCACCACGGCCGCGCCGTATCCCACCACCTGCGAAGTATCGCCTGTCACATCACCTGAAGTAGCATGGTTAAGGATCTTGACCGTATTCGCTCCCAGGTCTTTGGCTGCCCACAACACAGCTGCCAGCGCACCCCGCCCGCAGGCAAAGCCCCTGCCTTCCTCCTCCGCCTGGATAACCGCTTCAGGGTCAAAGGATTCGATGCAGTGTAGCATCTCTGCATCCAGCTCATTGGCAACTCTCTGGGGGTAAAAGTGTGAGAGGTCCGTACTGGCCACGAGCAGCGCGTTACGACCACGTAGGGTCTTTGCCAGGCACTGCCCCAGGATGCGCGTGACCCTCTGGCTTTGGTCGCGCACCATCACCGGCAGCAGCTTGAATTCTGGTCCAATCACCCGCTGCAGGAAGGGCAGCTCGATCTCCAGCGAATGTTCCCGGTCACGCCGGATACGGCTCAGACCGTAACCAAGCTCATTTTTCAATAGATCGTCGAGGGTTTCCACCGCCTCGGCATCTACGGGGATGATACCAAGTGGAGTCTCGTAAGCTTCATGGGCAGTCGTGAGCAATTGTTCTGAGTAGGGGTAATGCATAGGTGAGACGACTGCCACCAGCTCTGGTTTATACCCCAGTAAGGTCGCAAAGGCATACCCTGCCACCGGGCCGGAATAGATATGCCCGGCATGGGGTGTGATAATTGCGACCACCTCACCATGTAGCTCCGGTAATTTGGCCTCGTGGATATATCGGTCCACACTTGTGGATAGTTGTTTGGGATCACCTGGGTACCATTGCCCGGCGATGGGGGATGGGCGTACATCGAATTGCGCACTCATTATTTCCTCCTTATTCCGGATAGATTGTAGCATATTTGGAGAAGGATGAGCGCAGAAACTTTCAGCTCACGAGGATTTAGATCGGCAATTTTACTCTGGCTTCAGCAGGTGCATTCTGTGGTTTGCTCTTCCATGGATTGGAGGAAACCTGTTGTGCAGGCTGACAGGTAGAGTACCAAGTTTATTAAGCCTATCGTCGATCTATTCAGCCTGCTGTTCAACTATCCCTCCGTTTACAGCATCGCCAATATCTCCCTCCACGTCTCCCAATTCCCTTACTACAAAGATTAAATTATCTTTTGTGGACCTTAGTGTCCATTGTGACCTTTGTGGTAATCTTGCCTTTCACCCCTTGACTGCCCCAGCGGTCAAACCGCTCACAATGTAACGCTGGAAGATGAACGCCATTCCAAGGATGAAATCGTGCTGGAGATGGTTCGCCAAGTCAGGCGCAAGCATCCTCGCATGGGAGGACGCAAGCTGTTGTTCAAGATCCAACCGCTTCTGACAGCTGAAGGCATGCAGATTGGTCGAGATGGCTTGTTTGAGCTCATGCGTAGAGAAGATTTGTTGGTCAAACAGCGTAAAACCTACCGGCGAACCACCATTCCCGGCCTGTGGAGAGCCCCAAACCTGCTGCCCGGCTTGACGATCTCCCACCCCAACCAGGTTTGGGTGTGTGATATTACTTACCTGGAAGTGGAGATTAGCCACTTCGCCTACCTGTTTGTCTTGATGGATCTGTACGCACGCTACATTCTGGGCTGGCATGTTTCGACTTCCTTGGCTGCGGATGGTGCATTAAGCAGCTTGAAGATGGCTTTGTCTCATCGCTCCAGTGATATTACCGATTTGATCCACCACTCTGACCATGGTGTTCAGTACACCAACCATGCTTACATGAATGCCTTGCTCGATCACAATATTAATCCCAGCATGGGAGCCATCGGCAATTGCTACGACAATATCTTCGCAGAACGTCTTATCGGTATCCTGAAATCCGAATATCGATTGGATACCTGCTTCATGAATTTTACTCAGGTCAATCTGGCAGTTAAGGAGGTGGTTCATCTCTATAATTCCGACCGTCCACATTTATCCCTCAACTTGGCAGTCCCTCAGGAAGTTTACTCTGGCCATCGATCTGATGTTCCTTCTATTGCAATACCAAATGGGCCAGGTTGACCTACTAACTACTAACTTTTACTGTAAACGTATTTCAGGACTTGACATTCACTGCTCAAAGCAAATAGCCATTAGCTAATAGCTAACCGCTAATTATGATATACTATTTGCCAATATTATTAATTGCTTTGATGAGGACGAGTAATCGCAATTGCGGCGGCTCAGAGAGCGGTAGACGATGCAAACCCCGCCCGTACGCATGCGCTGAATGGACCTCGGAGCTGCAGGGTGAAACCCACAAAGAAGTAACCCCTGGCCGGAGCTGCCACCGTTATCTGGGCAAAAGGTATCGTTCTTATTCGCCGTACCTGATGTGTGAAGCTGGCTTTTTCACCCCCGTCGCATCACCGGCGGGGGTGTTGATTAAAAACCTATTGGAGGCATTACTATGTTATTGAAGCTTAATCTGGTCTACTGTGCGGCCTGAAACTATACCGATCGTGCTGTCGGTCTGACAGCCGAATTGCTCAAGGAATTTGAGCCGAAAATCGAATCGATCACCCTGGTGCCATCTGATGGTGGGCGTTTTGAGTTTTCGATTGACGGAAAATTGCTTTACTCCAAGCTGCAAACCCACCGCCACGCTGAACCAGGTGAGATTGCGCAGCTGGTTCGGAAATATCTAAAAAATGGTGAGTAGAAATACTCCATTCGCATAACGAAATGATCATTGCTTTATGTTGATGAAGGAGTGGTTATGATTTCACAAAAGAAAGGTCGCGTATTTTCTGGGGCGCGCCCCACTGGGCGGCAGCACCTTGGCAACTACCTAGGCGCGATCAAGAATTACGTGGCTTTACAGGATGAATATGACTGCATATACTGCATCGTCGATCTGCATGCCCTGACAACGGTGGAGGACACGGTTAATTTGCGCCAAAACACACTGGAAATGGCATTGGATTTCCTGGCCGCGGGTATCCGCCCAGATGAAACCATCATGTTCATCCAATCACATGTTCCGCAGGTGGCGGAACTGCACCTGATCCTCTCCATGGTCTCCCCCCTTGGCAAGCTGACTGACCTACCCACGTTCAAGGAGAAGGTGCGCTTTCAGCCGAACAATGTGAACTATGGGCTGGTGGGCTATCCGGTCTTAATGACCGCTGATATCGTGCTCTATAAAGCCAACGTCGTCCCGGTAGGGATTGACCAGGCGCCTCATCTTGAATATGCTCGTGAGACAGTGCGATCGTTCAATTACCACTTCAACACCAACGTGTTAATTGAGCCGCAGATGAAAAATACCGAAACTCCCAAAGTGCTGGGTATCGATGGGGTGGAAAAGATGAGCAAGAGCCTCAACAACCACATCGAAATCGCCGCCACCCCCGAGGAGACCACCAAGCGGGTGATGCAGATGAAGACTGATCCGCACCGCATGTTGCGCAGCGACCCGGGTAACCCGGATATCTGCAACGTGTTCACTATGCATAAGATTTTCTCGTCCCCTGATGAGATTGCCATGGTCGATCGTGAGTGCCGTCGGGCCGGGATCGGCTGTGTGGACTGTAAAAAGATATTCGCCCGGAATTTAAACACTCACCTGGAACCTTTCCGTGCGCGTCGTAATGACTTGGCGAAAGACCCAAGTTATGTGCAGGGCGTGCTGGATGAGGGAGCAAAACGCGCCCGCCTCATTGCCGAGCAAACCATGAGTGAGGTGCGAAAAGCGGTCGGCCTGCCCTGATTTAATGAGCAACAGGTAATCTTATGCGCCTCGTTTTACAACGCGTCAGGTCTGGCAGGGTGTTGGTGGCAGGTCATGCCATTGCCGAGATCGGTAAAGGGTTTGTGATCCTGTTGGGGATTGGTCCCGGGGATGGTGAGGAGCAGGCTCGCACACTAAGCGAAAAAATCGCCAACCTGCGCATCTTCGAAGATGAGCATGGAAAGATGAACCGCTCTATATTGGACGTGGACGGGCAGGCGATTGTAGTATCACAATTCACCTTGTATGCGGATACACGCAAAGGCAGGCGGCCATCATTCATCGATGCGGCTCTGCCGGATGTCGCTCGCCCTTTGGTGGAGCGCTTCGCTGGCCTGCTCCGCGAATTGGGTGTGCCCACTCAAACGGGCGAGTTCGGTGCCCATATGTTGGTTGAAATTGATAATGATGGTCCGGTGACCATCTGGTTGGAAGCCTGAGATCAGTCGAAGTATTTGCAAAGCAGAACTAGGATGCAGGTGGAATAGTCCATCTTGCGTTTGGTGCTTTGGCGCCAGGATTCCGAGAGTGGGAAATCAATGCTCCTTGATATGTCAGAGCCAAAATCCCATAATCCATCGTTATCGCGCTGTTCCCACAGATTGTTTAATGTATCTACGGTTATCTCCCGCCAGGAGCTAAAGCGAGTGATGATGTTCATCGACCGCAGCCAATACCCGATATGGTAGGGTTTGGGTTCAGCTAGTGGAGCCCGTAGATACCGGATGCCATCCGGTTTATTCCAGAGCCACTCCACCAGGGAACGGTCAAGCTGGTAAGGTAGTTTCCGCGATGAAATTATCCATAATGCATGTTGGCTTTCCAGGAACCCTTGCGGTACATGGATACCTGACAGACGTAGGTAGGCGGCTGCCTCATCTTCCAGGCAATAATTCCCGGATGCGAAGGCTTGATTGGCAACCTCAGCCAAATATCTCCAAAACGAGTCCAGCATCTTGTTGGTTGGGTCAATCTGAGCGAGCCTGCCGGCTACTATAAATTGCACCAATAAAGGCCATGCCTCATTCTTCTCGTCTCGGTCCGTAATTTGAGCATCGGCGTGCAATACATTCTGGATATATTGGCGTGCCCGTGTGAGTACTACGTGATCAGGTTCAAGCCCCAACGCATAGGCGCGGTCAATGGCTTCCTCGGTAGTGCGGAACACAGTCTTCGTTTTGATATCCTGTGAGTGAAAGCGATCCCAGCTGCCATCAGGTAATTGTGCTGCTTCCAGCTGGCGTACCCACATACTAGATGCACTCGCTTCTTTCGCTTCCTTAAGTTCTGGGTCGTTGGGTAGCACACCCAGCACGTCTCGGAGGAGTCGCTGTGCAAGGATCGCATCCGGTTTGGCATGCAGGATTTCCCTAGCGGAGTAGCGCACCTCCTCATGCGTGAATATAACTCGGTCAGGTGCGTCTGTCATAGCAGGTGAGTAAGGTCTGGTGAATGCTTTACGATTTGCCTAGCAGGGCGTTGAAAAATATTTTCCGGTTGAAGGTCTGGCCTGAAAGTAAAGCCTGGGCATGGAACATGCGTGCCACTGCTCGCAACACCAGCACCGCAGTGAGTGCCAGAAGCACTGCAGAAAGAAGGGTCTGCCAGAACGGCACACCCCCCGCTGATAGACGGCTCATCATCGCCACTGGGGCGGTAAGCGGGAACAGACTCATGATGGTAGAAACCAGACTATGCGGCTCTTCAATGAGCACGTTGATCAGGATCACCGGGATGATCAATGGGAAGATCACCAAAATCGTTGCTTGGGAGGCCTCGCGCAAGTTGGGTACCAGTGCCCCCAAACCGGCCATCAGGCTGGCATAAACAGCATAACCCAGCAGGAAGAAGATCACCGACCAGATCAAAAAGGAAGGTGGCAGCTGGAAGGCGATTGGCAGGTTAAAAGTGGTTCCACTCATAGCCAACAATAACCGCCCAGTGCCGACCCAGGCGATGGTTTGCAGCAAGCCCAAAATGCCCAGCCCGACGATCTTCCCGGTAAGCAACTGCCTTGGGGTAATCGATACCATCAGGATCTCAATCGTCCGGTTCTCCTTTTCCTTCGCTACGCTATTGAGCAGAAGACTGGCGGCACTGAGGATAATGATGTAAAACAGCATCGTCACCGCGTAGGGCAAGAAAAACGTCAGCAAGTTGCTTTCTTCACGCTGAGGCGTGGTTGATAAGGATACCTTCTC
>JBAPSY010000022.1:0-12055 GCA_049281855.1 Anaerolineales bacterium | reverse complement strand
CAATTTGGCAATATCTTCGACCTGTCGCGGCTAAACCAGAATGCAATCAGGAGGGATTATAATTTTCAATATGAAAACCAGGACGGTAATTGCTTTGATCGCTTTAGTGCTGTTCGTGGCAGCAGGGATGGGCTTTTATGCCTGGAATTCGAGGCCGCAGTTGATTGAGATATCTCCCCAAGCAGGGGAGATAAACGTTCCGGTTACCTCACCGATCCGTTTAGTATTTTCACGTTCGATGCAACCTGCAACAGTGAGCACACACTTGAAAATTGAACCGGCAATTGAAGGCTTGTTCAGATGGAATGGGAATAGCTTATCCTTCACTCCCGACCCGTCATGGCCTGGTGGGCAGGAGATCACTCTGAGCCTGGAAGCTGGTGCGCGGGCATCAAGCTGGCTGGCATTCCCTATGGGTGGACAAAGTTGGTCGTTCAAGACGCGTGAAGTAGCCGTAGCCTATCTATGGCCATCGAATGCCCCTGCCGATATTTACTCCTTGGACCCAGTGAAAGGAGAAATTCGCCAATACACTCAAGGAATGGGAGTGTTCGACTACGCTGTCAGTAGTAGTGGGATGATGTTCTATTTCAGTTCCAGTAATTCTCAAGGAGGAGCAGATCTATACCGGATAGATCGTCTTGAGGTGGAGAGCTCGCCGAGCAATTTGTTTCAAGCAGAGGAGCTGCTAAATTGTGGGGTGGCGCAATGCAGAAACCCTGCGGTGTCTTTTGATAATCATTATTTGGCATATGAATATCTTCTCCCCACTCCGAAAGGAGGATTAGGTCCGGCGCAAATTTGGATATTGAGCTTACCAGACCTGGTTGCAATCCCTGTGGGGCAGGCAACCCATGAAACTATTCAACCAACCTGGTCGGCAACTGGTTTGCTGGCATATTACGATCAAACCATTAGTGGGTACGAGGTGGTTAATCCCCTTACTCAAGACAGTGTGCAGCTGCCGAACCAGACGGGTCAACCTGGAGCATGGAGCCCAAACGGAGAATATTATTTGGCACCAGAGATATCCTACTTCCAGGCAGCCGGGAGTTATGAAACTGGAACGAGTCACCTGTTACGTTACCGTATAAATAGCGACACACCGGATGATATCTCAGGGGAGAATTCTGTGGAAGATGTTGAGGCAGGTTATTCTCCGAATGGAGGATTGATCGCTTTCACGCGTAAATTCCTGGATGTAGAACGGTGGTCGCTCGGCAGGCAAATATGGATCATGAATGCAGATGGATCAAACCCCCACCCAATTACAGATGAGGTTGATTACAATCATTATGATCTTGCGTGGAGCCGGGATGGGCTAATGCTTGCTTATGTGCGCTTCAATCAAGCGAAATTATCTGATCTGCCTGAATTATGGATGGTAAACACAGATGGCAGTGATCCTGTGCAGCTGGTGATTGGAGGATATTCGCCGTTATGGATACCATAATTAGCATTGGAGAGCAAGCTCCCCAATTCCAGCTCCCCGATTTAAATGGGAGCACGCACAGCCTGCGAGACTTGCTGAGCAGGATTGTGGTGTTAAATTTTTGGTCAGCTGAATGTGAGTGGTGTGAGCGTGTGGATCACGAATTAACCACTTTCCTGGACCCATGGAAAGATCAGGTGAAAGTGCTATGGATCGCTTCGAATGCCAATGAATCACGCGACTTGATCGAAAAAGTGGCAATCGAAAGGAATATCCCAAATGTGTTGTTGGATGCTGATCAACGGGTGGCTGACCTATATGGCGCACAGACGACACCACACCTCTTTGTTATTGATACGAGTGGAAAATTTGCCTACCAGGGAGCCTGGAATAATGTCACCTTCAGGCAGCGTGTGGCGACACAGGTTTACGTACCTCAGGTCGTCGATGCGCTGAGATATGACCTTATCCCAGAGGTGACCCAGACACCCCCCTATGGTTGTGCGCTCGTGCGGTTTCCTGAGAAAACCAGTTAATCCTATATTCCTCGAGCAAGGTTCTCTTGAGGCACGAGGCTGTGATAGATAAATGCATGTACGGGGGTGGGTAGATTGAGCATTCTTCCCATAAGGACAAGAGCGCCGTTTTGGGCTTCCAATTCAGATGGGTGACATTCCATGATATCACGCTGCATAGAAGCCATTGTGCCTGAGGGTAAAGAATCAATGTAAGCCAGTGTGTTGCTGACGCTATCTGGCGGGAGATTGATGCCATGTGCTAATGCAACCGAGTAACACTCCTGTAATGCGTCTTCAAGCATCTGGCGCGTGCCTGGAGGGGTACGAAACATTCCCATCGGCACTCTGGTGACTGCTCCGATACCGCTAACAGCCGAAATAAAGAGGAATTTTTGCCACATTGCGACGTTAATATCTGGAGGAATTTCTGCGGATACACCCGCGTGTTCAAATGACTGGAGAAGTTTCTGAGAACGCACACTCGGGCGATTATCCAGCTCTCCAAAGGCAACTGAAGGCTCAATCGCAGTGTGCTGGATATGACCTGGTGCGGATACGCGACTGGCGATCCGGCATAAGCCACCCAGAATGTGCTCTCTGCCGAGGATTTCTGCGAGCTGGGAAGGAGCTGTCACACCATTTTCCAACGGGACGACAAAGGTTTCGGGACTTAGCATGGGCATGATCGCTTTGGCAGCCCTTGCAATTTGCCATGTCTTCACACAAACAAGGACTGCATCTACAGAATCGACCTTCGTTGTGTCGTCAATTACTGTGACCGGTTGGATGGCAAAATCCCCTTTGATGCTTTCAACCTTGAGACCATTCGCAAGCATGGCTTGCAGGTGCTCCCCTCTGGCGATGAATGTAACGGTTTCTCCCGCGTGTGCCAGGCGACCACCAAAGTAACCTCCAACACCACCAGCTCCAAAAATTACGATGTGCATAATCATCTCCCGAAGCAAAGTTTCCTGATTGTAACAGGGTTTGATAATAGCTTGATGAACCGTGGGAATGTGCCACAACTCGAATAAAATCGGGTAGAATCACTTGGAACTATCCATTGTTGAGAGGCGTCTAATATCTTTGAGTACAATGGATCAGGGAAACCTGCATCCAGTAATTGTGAGGAGAGTCTCATGAGTGAAAAAGAATCACCCCAAAAGGTAATCGAGGCACACCGTAAGCGTCAACAGATGCGGCAAAGTACTCCGATGGCCGTGATGATAGGGGCAGCAATCCTTCTCGTTGCAGGGGCAGCAGCGTTGATATTCTGGTTGTTAGGGGATAATTCTCCGTTTAAGTCAGCAACTCCAACACCGACAGTAACCTTCACCCCAACACAGACTTTAACGGCAACACCCTTACCTGCAACCAATACACCGACCGAAACTTCGACATCATTGCCGACAGAAACAGCTACACCGACAGTTACCCCGACTCCTTCTGGTCCATTTGAGTACACCGTACAGCAGACGGATACTGGGCTGGGCGATATAGCGACACGATTTGGAACAAATATCCCAACCTTACTTGCGCTCAACCCAGACATTGACCCGGCAACACTGATCATTTATGTGGGGCAGAAGATCCTCGTCCCACCATCCAATATGCAACTACCCACGGCTACGGCGGTCTCCACATCGGTACCACCAGGCACACTGATCAGTTACACTGTGATGCCAGGAGATACAGTGGGTGCCATAGCCGTACGCTTTAACAGCACGGTGGCGGCAATTGTGAAGGAAAACAGTCTTGCCAATGCTAATGATATCTCTGCAGGGAAGATCCTAAAAATTCCCGTAAATATTGCCACGCCGGTTCCCACGGCAACGGTGGGTACGGTTTATCCTACAGTACTCGTACCAACGAATACTTCGGTCGCACCCACTGCGACACCGTAATTACTAAATCTCTAAGCGAACATTAAGCCACAACGAGGCTAAAACCCTCGTTGTGGCTTGGTTGCGTTCCTGAACTGCCATTGGGTAGAAGAACCCTTGCAATTGACAAGAATGAGGTTAAACGCCGTTTAAAGCCACTCTTGAACCTTAAACATCAAGAGCTATGATGTACGACATTCTTGTGGTTAATCCAACCATTCAACAATCGTAGCTTCACCCTGACCGACGCCAACACACAGGGTGGCAAGACCATAGAAGGGACGCTTTTCGGAGGGGGCACGGCGACGCATTTCGTGGATCAAGGTGGTGAGGATGCGCGCACCCGAGCAGCCCAGGGGATGGCCCAAGGCAACTGCCCCACCATTGACATTGGTGATCTCGGGTGACAATCCCAACTCCTTGATCACCGCCAAGGATTGGACTGCAAAAGCTTCATTGAGCTCGATCAGACCTATATCTGATAAGCTTAGCTTTGCCCGCTCGAGAGCTTTACGAACCGCACCGACTGGTCCAAGCCCCATAATGCGAGGGGGGACACCGGCTGCCGCTGAGGCAACGATGCGTGCCAAGGGTTTTAGCTTTAGCTCAGTAGCTTTTTCGGCACTCATCAGGAGGACGGCAGCAGCGCCATCATTCAAGCCGGACGAGTTGCCTGCCGTGACGGTGCCTTCCTTACGAAAAGCTGGCCGAAGGCGGGAAAGAGACTCCATCGTGGTATCGCGACGGGGGCGCTCATCAGTGGCCACGATGATGGGATCGCCTTTCTTTTGGGGGATACTGACCGGAATGATTTCTTCTGCAAATTTACCCGAGTCTATGGCGGCGATGGCATGTTGATGACTGGCGAGAGCAAATGCATCTTGCTGCTCACGGGTTATTTCCGGCATCATCTGGGCGATATTTTCAGCGGTTTCACCCATTGATTCAGTTCCGTAAAGCTCCTGCATCTTGGGGTTTGGGTATCGCCAACCAAGAGCGGTATCCCATGCAGTCTGATTACCGAAAGCGAAGGGTTGTTCAGATTTGGGCAGAGAATAAGGAGCCCGTGACATACTTTCTACGCCACCAGCAATAAAGACATCTCCTTCGCTGGCGCGGATGGCGCGGGCAGCTTGATTGATTGCGTTCAACCCAGAGGCACACAGACGGTTGAACGTGACAGCTGCTACCTCGACGGGAAAACCTGCCAATAGGGCAGCCATACGGGCGACATTACGGTTGTCCTCACCTGCCTGGTTCGCACAGCCAAGATATACTTCCTCGATCAGGGCTGGGTCCAGCTTGTTACGAGTGATGATGGTCTTTAAAACATGGGCAGCTAAGTCATCAGGGCGAACGTGAGCCAAAGCACCGCCCAATGCACCGATGGGCGTTCGAATGGCATCAAGGATCATAGGGATAGACATGAAGGAGCTCCTATCAATTCCAAATTTTCGATGAAGGTACGGAATGTAGTGATTTTACCATTTCGGAGGATAATTGACCCCAAAAAGAGGGTTGGGGTGGTAATGATTTTAGTATTGGAATGAATTTTGCTTGCATATTGACACTTTTTCCAGTATCCTTGTAGCAGATGAAGTGTTTAATTGAGGTGAGGAGCAAACCATGCAAGAACGCAGAAAATACCCACGAAAAGACTTGCTCTTATTTGCCAATGTGTATGAATCAAGTAGTGGAAGGATTATTGGAACCTTATTGAATATTACACTGGATGGAGCTATGGTGTTGAGCGAAAGCCAGATCGATTCAAATAAGGATATGGAATTGCATATTAAGTTACCCGAAAATTTCGTCCATAAGCATGAACTTGTCTTCACAGCTAACAGCCGATGGTGCGCACCAGATATTAATCCGGAATATTTTGATGTGGGGTACCAATTTGCGAATGTAAGTGATGAGGATGCAAAAATCATCCAAGCAATCATTGAGAAATACGGTTTTAAAGAATAGCAGTGGATTTTAAATATATACACCTGCGGGCTTCATGCCCGCAGGTGTTATTTACACCGAAGATTGCTCCAATTTTAAAAGCCAGGCCTTCAATTTAATCCCGCCGGGTCCACCATAACCATGCAATGATCCATCAGTCCCCAGAACGCGGTGGCAGGGTATTACCAGCGGGATTGGGTTGGTAGATTCAACACGACCAACGGCGCGTGCAGCATGCACCTTACCCAGTTGGACAGCTATTTTCTTATAGGTCGAGGTTTGACCATAAGGGATCTGTGAGGTGAGATGTAATACCTGCACTTGGAATGGGGACATCCCAAGTAAATCCAACGGTATGGTAAATTGACGGCGGGAGCCGCTCAAGTATTCAGATAATTGCTGGAGAGCTTCAGTGGAGTGGGATTCATCATAAAAAACATCGGTGTGGAAGCGCCGTCCAACCCGCTGGGAGAAATCAGCTTGAGACATACTCCAATCGACCATCATGAGACCCAGCTCTGAAACCGCAACCCACATTGGACCAATTGGACTGGAAGGGAGCAAACCAACATAGATCGGTGAGTTAGCTCGGTGGGAGGCCGTGTAGTTTTTTGCTGGGGGTTGGTTCATGGGTATATTGATTATTACTGGGAGGAAGGTATTAATAATTCGTCACCATGTCGATCATACCCTTTTCGCGGGCGATATGCTCACAATAGCGGAAGATATAGAAGGAAATACTTCCGAAGAATATAGTTAATCCGAGCAAGATGCCGATGAGCTGGAGATTACTTAACCCTTGCAAGGTTGGAAAAGCATCAGCGACATGACCAACAAGCGAACGACGTAATAATTCCAGCCAGTACGTGACCGGCATGATGAAGCCAACTGGGCGGAGCCAGGAAGGCAAGACTTCCAGAGGGAAAATAGCCCCGCTGAATAGGAAGAGAGCGCCTGCTACAGCATCTCCGATAAACCAGACGTGCTGTACGATCAGCAAGCTGACCCCCGCAAGGATCAGACCCATCATGGCAAGCATGATCACACCAATCACCAGCGAGACCAGGAAGAGGAGCCAATTGATGGCTGCAGGATCAACATTCACATGCAGGAAGAGGACACCGAAGACAATGGTGATTATGACCGAAATGGAACCGACCAGGAATTTTGCAACTCCGCGCCCAATAAGGTAAGCAGGGATGTTAATGGGTGCAATATACATATACTTAAGGGTTTTATAATGCTCGCGGTCATCAAGCACTGCCCAGGATATTCCCGACATCACAGAACCTACATATATGTAAAATGCATTTCCCAGGTAAATGTAAGAGAAGATGGGTGAGGCAAAGTTACCGCTGGTGATGACGCTGTACATGACGACCAGAATAGCAGCCCCGGCTAACGGCTTGATAATGGAGTAGATGGCAAAGAGAAAAGGGTCGGTCCAGTTAGACTCGATCTGCCAACCCAGCCAAGCTGCAACGCGGAAAGAGCGAGAATAGTTGGGTAAGAATTTTTGTGTGGTTTGGAGATCGGTTGGTTGCATGTGAAGCCTCGATGTTACCTTAGCGACGGTTCTCGGTGAGACGACCTTCACGGATGGCGAGTTTTTCCATGTAGGCAAGCATAAAACGAGCAGCAAATAGAAAAACGACGCTCAGGATACATAAGACGAAAATCTCAATTGGCACGGATACAAAACCCAAGGAAGGACCAGTCTTAAAAACAAGCTGGCGCATAGCATCCAGGCCTAAAGTGAGAGGAATTACTGAAGCAACTGCAGAGATCCAAAAGCTGAAGCTCTTGATGGGAAAGTAAAAGCCTGAGAATAAGTAGACCGGTTCTTGAGCCAGATTGGAGATATGCCAAGCTTCACGGCTGAGTAGGAGATAGAGTGAAGCAGCCATCATTCCGAGACCATACAAGGCTACCATTGCCAGGAAAAAGACTGCGAAAAGCTGAGCAAAGCTGGTTACGGCATATTGGACATTGAAAAACAGACTGCCAAGCACGATGATTACCAGGGCGCGCAAAGTGGTGGCTAGCAAACCACCCAAAGCCATGCCAAGAAGGATCGACATCATTGAGGTGGGGGTCATGATAAATAATGCCAGATTACCCTGCTCCTTCTCCCAATAAAGCTGACTTGACATACTCCACAGCACGTTCATCCAAAATGCCGTCATCGCCCCACCGACAACCACGAAACCGATATAGTCTTCAGGTGCACGGATCGCACGATAGACAAATACATAAGCGCAAACCGACAGCAGAGGCAGGAGGATGTCGAAAAACAGCCAAGATTTTTCTCGCTGCTGACCGATGATGCGTGGATAAGCGCGGGCAATCACAGATTGGAGATACAACTTCCAACCACTATTCTTGTGCAAACGACCACCCTCAAAGGGTTGCGAGCCATCCTGAGGCGTGAGGACCCCGGAAGCCGAATACGGATTATTACTCACCCGGTTCCCCTTTCTGCTCCACCTCTTCCATGCTCTGACCAACAAGCTTCACAAACACATCTTCCAAGGTGGGTTCGTTCTTTTGCAGGTTTAAAAGACGGATGTTAGCAGAATCCAAGGTGTTGACCACACGTGCCAGTGCCTGTTCTTCATCCAGGATGAGTTCGAGAGATTCGTAACCATCCTGTGGATGATGAACGACATTGCAAACCCCGGGTAGAGCCTCGAAATGTGAAGCGTTTAAACTACCATTGAAAGGACTGACTTCGAGATGGAAGATGGCTTCTTGCTGTAGGTTGTGTTTCAGGTTGGCAGGTGTATCGCATGCCAAGACACGCCCCTGGTTAATTATGGCAACCCGGTCGCACAATTCATCCGCTTCAACCATGTAGTGTGTGGTGAGCAGCAGTGTACGGGTGGGGTTATCATCGACCCATGAGCGAATGAACCGACGGACCTCACGGGAAGCGCCCACATCCAAGCCCAGAGTGGGCTCATCCAGAAAGAGCACATCCGGATCTGTCATAAACCCACGGACGATGTTCATCTTTTGGCGTAATCCAGTGGATAAATCGGAGGACTTGGCATTTATTCGATCCGAGAGCCCGACCACATCAAGCAAATGCTTAATATTCTGGTTGGCAACGGAACTAGATAGTCCGTAGAATTGGGAGAACATCCACAAATTCTCACGAACGGTGAGCAAGCCATAACCCGAGGCTTCACCGCCGGAGACCATATTGATACGCGGGCGGACTTTTTCGGGCTCGTCAGCAACATCATAACCCGCCACCCAGGCATGACCAGTGCTAGGCGCAAGCAAGGTGGTGAGGATCTTGATCAAGGTCGTCTTACCAGCGCCGTTCGGACCAAGCAAACCGAATAACTCGCCTGGACGAACTTCCAGGTTGATGTCATTTAGGGCAACCAGTGATCGGGGTTCAGATTTCTTACCCCCGCGAATCTTGTATATACGGCTTAGTTTTTCGGTACGAATTGCAAAATCCATAGTATTTTGTACTCAACTCTCAATATTGTATGTAAAGCGTAGGGTAATCGTAGGTTACCCGTCAAGCACAACAAGTCAGTATTTGATATGATGTTAGCTGTAGGGCGATTTCTCTTCTTCTCCTCCTTTTAAAGAGAGCCGGTAGTGGCGTACCCGGCTCTCGTTTGTTAAGGAGGAACCGGTTGATCGGTCTTATTACCCGTAGTTAAATTAATTTGATAACATACCAGCTGGCGAATATCTTTAAACCCCAGCTCGCGGTACATTTTTAAAACCTCCAACTTATCACCCCACGATTCCATATCAACCAAAGTATGACCCTGTTCACGAAGCCAACGGATGCCGGTGAGCACCAAGGCACGGTAAAGGTCGAGGCGACGATGTTGGGGAACGATACCAGGGGCGTCGATATAACCGGTAGGTACCCCGTTTTTCGTGGTACGCTCGGGTGATGGTTCCACCCGGCTGATGCCAATCACTCTTCCCTTTTCAGAAAATACAAGGAAGAGTCCTTGCTGGTTGAAATTGGGCAACCAGGAGGCCATCTCACTTTCACTGACTTCGTTATGACCCCAAAGAGGTATGTAGCTGAGATTCATCGCCTGGGTGAGGAGGGAAAGATCCTGAACCTCAGCGTACGTACGCATGGTATATCCATATGGCCAAATCACTGGGGGCAGCTGAGTGCCTGCGGTGAGACGCAATTCAGTGTAAGCACCCTGAGATATGAAACCATGCTTTTGCAAGAAACCTGGTGCAGCAGGGTGCCTGGAATTGGCATAGATTTGAATCGCACCAGCCTTAAGCTGATTGGCACGCTCGACAACTTTGGATAACAAGTTACTACCAATCCCAAGACGCCGCCAATCGGGATGGACAATAACATTGGCATCAGCAATGTTTGTATCTGGGACAACCCTGACCAGGGCTGAAGCAATCAGCGAAGATGGCTCACCAGGGGCATCCACTACCCAGCGATCCTTGAGTGGGTCATGACCAGGGAGATTTAACTCGACATGTAAAGCTTGTTCACTGATATCAATCCCTTCTTGATCGGCTGCGTCAACGGCAGCGCGCAGGGATAATATTCGGGGAATATCCTGGTATGGTGTGAACAAGTGAATGGCAAGATGGCTGAGGTCGAGTGGCATAGGTAATAATGGTGTCAGTGTTCGAGGTAGAATTTTAGCAAAGTGAATGCCTTGCCCCAGCCTGTGGCGCAATTTAACAGGGTTCTACGTTCGGAGGCAGCGCAGACATATCCATGCTCGCCAGGGGCTTAATATTGTACCACCGTCCGATGGTGAAAGATTGACCTCGTCGGTTGTAAAATAATCCAGAAGACGGGTGCCACTCAAAGGCGAAGCGATTTAGTAGAATGAAAAGTGTTATCAATCCAACTGTTAGGCTTGGCTATTTATAATCTCCTGATAGCGAAAGCAATCTGTGGTATGGTCGTTCACCATGCCCACGGCCTGCATATGGGCATAGCAGATGGTGGGACCAACAAAAGAAAATCCTCGCTGGAGCAAGTCTTTGCTCATATTGCGGGATATTTCAGTCTCAGCAGGAATCTCGTGACCCGAGGTCCAAGCGTTGATTATGGGTTTACCACCAACGAACTGCCACATGTAAGCGTCAAAGCTACCTAACTCCTGTTGAATTTTTATAAAGGCCTGGGCGTTTCGAATAGCGGCGTTGATCTTGAGACGGTTGCGGATAATCCCCGGGTTTTCGAGAAGTTCTGACACCTTTAGATCATCAAATTGGGCAATTTTATGGGGATCAAAACCATCAAAAGCCAAGTGGTAATTTGGACGCTTGCGCAGAATGGTGTACCAGCTGAGACCAGCCTGAGCCCCCTCCAGGATGAGAAATTCGAATAGCAAGCGGTCATCATGAACAGGGACACCCCATTCCTGGTCGTGATATGCCTGGTAAAGAGGGTCACTCGAATTAGCCCAGAAGCAGCGGGTGAGCATGGTATCAACTCCTTGCTAGAGCTTGGGTGATAATTGACTGGCGTCTGATTGAGAATGGATCGCGAGGCCAATTTTGTGCGCGTTGTTTTTCACATATAGGGGCAGCATACTGGAGCTCCTGGGTAGCCAAAGGATCAGTAACCTCCGAAAGCATCAGCAACGTATAGTAAAAGGGGAAACCATTCCATTTCCCCTTACCATCGCGGTAATCTACCAGTTTGGTTAGAAAGGGTTTCAAGCACAACCCAGTGTCTTTCTCATTGCATGTGGATAAATAACGCATATAAGCAATGGTGAGTGATTTGCACTCCCCTTTAGGGCAAAACTTGCTATAACAAATTGTACCCATCCGTTGGTCGGCGATCTGGACTGAATGATCGACTCCAATTCTATTCAACGAGAGCAGCATGAGTAGCCTGGTGGACTCAATCAGGTGAATATGATTGCGAGCAAAGTCGGTATAAAGCTGTTCACCAGAAAACAGCCTGAAAGGGGTATCCCTTTCAGCAGCGAAGGGGATGAAGAACCCGGAATTTGGACCAGAAAGATTCTGGCGGCTGATGAGCGTCAAGGAAATTTCTTCACGATGAGCGGCTGGGATGGTTTTATTAATGAAAAATGCCTCGGCAGCTGAATCGAGCGTGGCAGCAAGGCTGGTAGGACGGACGATGATCATATTTCCTCCCTAATGTCCTAGTATATTCAGAGAAGAGTATAAAATATTGGAATGAAGGCACGGCAGGCCGAGCATGTGTCCTGGTTCGAGTAAACCGTCACGAAGCATGGTCGCCGTGCCCAAAGCCATTTGAACCCGAA
>JBAPSY010000021.1:0-21120 GCA_049281855.1 Anaerolineales bacterium | reverse complement strand
GAGCGCGAGACTCTCACTGCAATTAAGGAGCTGCTGCTAGCCAAACAGGAGATAATTTCTGAATGATTGCATTGATCTTATTAATCCTAGGAATCGGATATGCCTGTTACCATTCGTGACATTGCTAAACGGCTCAGCCTATCCATCACTACCATCTCCCGGGCTCTGGATGGTTATCCCGATGTTTCCGAGGCAACCCGTCAACGTGTCATACAAACCGCCCGCGAGCTCGGATATTTACCCAACCGGGCTGCCCGCCAGCTCAGGCGTAAACGCACCGACACCATCGGGTATATCCTGCCATCCGGCACTGCCCGCTTCTCCGACCCATATTTTGCTGAGTTCATTTCCGGTCTGGCGGATGAAGCTGCCCAAAACAATTTTGACTTGCTGGTCTCCTCTGCCCCTGCCGGTGGAGACGCTGAGCGAAAAGCATACCAACGCTGGGTATCCGAACGGCGAGTGGATGGTTTTGTCCTCAATCGTGTCAGGCAGTCCGATTGGCGCATCCGCTACCTGGCTGAAGAACGCGTGCCATTTGCCAGCCTCGAGCGTTCCATTGAGCCGTTAAATTACCCTTCCATTCATGTGGAAAATACCCATAGTGTCTCCGGCTTGGTTGATCATCTGGTTTCGCAGGGCTTTCGGCGCATCGCCTTTGTGGGTGGTCCGGAGAACCTGACCATTCATTACGACCGCTTTATCGGATACTGTCAGGGTTTGGCGAAGCATAACCTTCCCTATGATCCATCCCTGGTCGTTCAGGCGGACCTCACCAGCCCTGGTGGGTATCAGGCAGCCAAACAGCTGCTTTCGATGGCGGATCCTACCACTGCGATGATTTGCGTTAACGATGAAACAGCTTTTGGAGTGCTGCATGCTGCCCATGAAGCTCACCTTTCGGTGGGCGAAAATTTAGCTGTGGCTGGGTTTGACGGCGTTCAGGATTCACTCTACTCCCAGCCTCCGCTGACCACAGTTGATCCGCCTGCTCCCGAGATCGCCCAGCTGCTGGTGCGCATGCTCCTGGCAGAGATTAACGGTGATAATCTGCCGGAAAGGCATGTCGTGATCCAGCCTGTTTTTCGTTTCCGCCAATCCACTATAATAGGAGGTCAGGAATGAGTTTCTTGGATTCGAATCTTTATGTGTGGGTTGCCTTACCAATCATGGTCTTTTTTGCGCGCGTGACCGATGTTAGCCTGGGCACGCTGCGTATTATATTTATCTCACGTGGCAAAAGGAACCTGGCACCATTGCTTGGTTTTGTCGAAGTGTTTATCTGGATTACGGTTGTTTCGCAAATTGTCAGTCACGCCCACAATATCCTGGCTTACCTGGCATATGCAGCGGGTTTTGCCGCGGGTGCTTTTGTGGGCATGTATATCGAAGGTCGCCTGGCGATTGGTACGCAGATCGTCCTTGCCATCATCCAGGACCATGCGAATGGACTGATCGTACACTTGCACGAAGCCGGTTATGGGGTCACCTGTGTGGATGGAGAGGGTGCCAATGGTCCCGTGAAGCTGATCTACACCATCGTCCCTCGCCGGAGCCTGGAAGAAGTATTATCCATCATTCACCAGACCCACCCTCGCGCATTTCTATCCATCCAGGATGTCCGTTCGACCCAGGAAGGAATCTTTCCAATCCCCTCACCTGCTCAAAACGGGTTGTTCTTTCCTCGAAAATTCAAATAATTCCCATTGGTTTATTCTATAGCTGCCATCGTTGATGGCGGTGATAACATGGATGTGTCAGGGTGCGCACCATATTTTGCACGTCATGAAAGATACAGGCATATTAAACGTTGTTGAGGAAAAAGTTTTCGACCCATTGGAAGACGTCGATCCTACTGTGGCTGTCCCATGGGCTGCTGAGAAAGCCCTTGAACCCCTGAGACACAAAAAAAGATAGCCTCACTTCGATAAAAAGTGGCTATCCTGATTTACTTGCTAACCTGTATCGGGTGAATTTCTCGATAATAGCTAATTGCTAACAGCTTCTTTTGTGGGCGCGAGAGGGCTCGAACCTCCGAACCTCACGGATGTGAACCGTGCGCTCTAACCAACTGAGCTACGCGCCCATACTTTCCAGGCACACATTATACCCGCTTGATGCCCTGCGCGCAAGAATCTTCAAGACCTCACAGGTCGATGGGACTCCACAGGTCCTTGTGACCTTACAGCCCCTTAAGACCTCACAGGTCTTTAAGACCTGTGAGGTCTGTGTTACTCATCATCTATAACACCCGATAATTTTCTTTCAGCCGCCATTCCACGATGAAATTCTTCAAATGCATTTTTACTTCCAAATAACTCTAATACTTCATCCCGCATGAGTCGAGTTTCAAAGTTCCCAATTAATGCATGATAGGAAGACCATTGCCAATTTCTAAAATTATCGATTAATCCATGTTTCTGAGGATTATAGTGAATATAAAAAATCAATTCTAAAAAGTAAGTATCTTGAGTTACCTGAATTCGATTAAAACGCTCCTCAAATAGACTCCCGGTTCGGCTGTAACTTATATTAATCGCCTTCGAGTATGCATTGAACATATTCGAGAAGTTCAAAGATGGATTAAAACGATTTTCTCGTGTTAGGATTTTTTCGTTTTTGTCTTTCAACATTTGAATAGATACAATCTCTTCTTCATTCTTAATCCGCACAAGGAAATGAAAATGGTTTACTAATAGGCAATAAGCATATGTATCTGCAACAGGTAGGATATGTTTTACATATAGATTAAGAAAGTAGGAATAATTTCGGTCCTCTCGAAATAAGTCTTCACCATTATTTCCCCTATTGAAAATATGATAATAAATACCTGGTTGTAATGGAGAATGCGTTTTCAAGTTCCCGTTCCTTTCCTAACTCCTCACAGTATTTAGTCACCTGTGAGGTCTTTGTTATCCTTCCAATCCCTTTCCAAGATCGCGTACACGCACTCGTCCCACCATTTACCTTTTAATCAGCGTGCCTCGCGCATAACTTGGAAATCCCCCTCAACCAACTCTCTTAACTTCAACCGGCGTGTGATCAGCTCCATTGTCGGCTCTCACACAAACAGCATCCGTCCAGTAATTTATTCCACCTTATTGAATTGTCTTAATAAATTCGCTGGAAATCAGGATGGAGCAGTCACGAACTGCACCACGCCCGAGATCAGCATTACCGCTCCAAACAGGATCGCTCCATATCCAAGCAGATAAAATCCGCTGCCTGAGGCAGGTGAGTTACCAGAAAAAGTCATCACCAAACCTGCAATCAGCCACATCGCACCGGAGAGCATATTTTTTCTTCCCATTGCCTTGGTTTTTTGCTGAATCACCCGGAGGCGCGTATCCCCAGAAATATACCCCTCATTTCCACTCTCATTCCGCACTTTGACCCAATCCAGGCCTTCACCCTTAACCACCTGCAGGATATACACCTTCGAATTGCGTGCCAGCTGCTGCTTGATCAGTGACCCTGCTGAAGGTTCTGCGTGTAATTCTACGTCATTCTGCTGCAATGAACCCTGGCGGATGACATAGACGCGTGTGTCACCAGGGATAAATGCCTGCTGCCCGGTGGACAGGGTGATTGGCAACCACAGTTTGCCGCTCATTTTGCGAGGTGCCCCAAACTCGATCTCAGTTCCCTCAGGAAGTGTTGCGATCGACACAGCATTTGCATCCACACTGCTGTATACTTTAACTTGTGGGTCGAGGATTCTGGCTTTCATCTGGATTCTCCTTTACTTGTACCTTGGGGCGCTATATTTATATTCCGCCGGTATCAGGCTATTTATTTTACACCATCCTTCAGCGTTGGTGTTTATTATTCTCACTCAATTCTCACACGCTGGGTCACACTTTTTGCGCTCAAATTTTGGTTCATAGAGCAAGCCTTCGGAGGTGAAGTAGCGATCCACAAGAGCCGTTGATCGGTTTACCATTCTAGGAAAAACGATTGCTGTTTGTTACACATGAGAAGGATAAGGGCGAGCTGCTCTAACGCGGAGCCGACCTGTTAGCAGAATAACCCGCCCTCTGTCAATCGCGTTACAGACCTTTGAGATATGTTCCCAGAACTAATATAACCCACCCCACCGCCACCAATAAGAAGGCAATAATGTTGTTTGCGGGAATTTTCACGATCCAAGAAATAATCCCAAGAACACCGAGAATTACGGCAATCCACCACGTGATATTTTTCGGCGAACTGAGTTTCATGATATTTTTCTCCCTAGATAGTTGAGTTTGGTAACCTCTCCTGGCTCCGTGGTCAAATGACCAGTCTATAAGATTCCTATTGATAGTATACAACCGATTCCGTCTAATTGATATCAATGGATTTAGTCAGACAACAATGTGTTCAATCCGGATTACGCACCTCACCCGTAGAATGCGACCCGTGTAGTTTATATATTATCCTCCAACTTCTCCCATTGTTGAATCTTCGTCATCATACCGGTCTTGGTCCTCTCATTCCTTAGATCCCGCCCTTTGTGATTTTTGGGGACCTGGTCCATACTCGCTTGGGGGAATGAGATGGGCTAAATTACGTGCAGTTAATTGTGAAAATTTATGTCTTATTTCGCGCCTGACATAACAAAATATTACAGGCTAATCGCTTCTATATTCTCCAGACTGATGCTCAGACCTTTTCGAACCGTTTTTTGGATCTCTGCCATTCGATTCGTTATTGTCATCAGCTCTCGAATGGTATCTACGCTGGCATGTGCACTGACCTTGGCGCGATAGCCAATATATCTGGCAGACTCGCCCTCTTTTCCAAATTCACTCTCCACTTCGACCTCAACTTGTTCCACTACGATGCCGCGTTTGGCAGCTTCACGGTAAACATCGTTACAGTAACAAGTAGCTAGCGCTAAACATAACAGTTCCCCCCCGCTTACACTTGATCCGAATCCTCCGATTTTGGACGCAATGGTTATGTTTTGAGCGTTGCCATTTGTGGTTAAAGTAACTTGATGCTCATCTTTACGGTTTTGTATATGTGCCGTGATTTTCATCTTGTTCTCCTAAAAATGGCTTTTCATCATTTTGCATCCAGCTTTAGCGCTTGTTGGATGAAATAGCTGAGAATCTCATAATTAATATCAGACACTTTCTTGAATTTCAAATTCTTGGATACTTTGCCCACGCCCATGAGCAGGTTATATGGATCCTCAAACTGTGCACCACGCGAAAAAGCCAGCGTGATATCTTTCTTGGTTGGGCTGATGACCGCAACGATGTTTTTTACCCTGTATGTTGGGATCCCATAACTGATGATTTCCTGAGCGTCAGGTGCGCATACTTTCATCACCTCCCTGAGCTTCTCTACAACGGGTCGGTACTCTGGTAAAACCTTTGTTGCTACGAAATCATCTACACTCATTATTCCCATACTCCACCTCTACCGATTATTTGGGTTATGAACAAATCTATTTTATGATAATTTACCTCCTTCACCCAGATGAGAAACCTTAAAATTTCGCTGAATTTGCGGAACTTTTCCATAAACCCCTTGTGGAATAGAACATTTGTGCTATAATCAAGGAGCGATCTTTGCGACGAAGCATCGCGAGTGTTTTTCGAGCGATACAAGGAGCGATCTTTGCGACCCTGGGCAGACGTTCTTTGTCTGTCGCAGTCGCGAGTGTTTTTCGAGCGATCAAGGAGCACTCCCTGGCAAGTTGAGGACGTTCCCTGTCCGAAACATCGCGAGTGAATTGTACGAGCGATGCATAAGCAAACGGCTTTGCGACCCCTGGGCAGACGTTCTTTGTCTGTCACAGTCGCGAACATTCCCTGGCAAGCGCAACGCAGCCTCGCGAGCGTTCTTTGCCTGAAGCATCGCAAGTGTTCTTCATGAGCGAAAGAAAAGTACTGTTTTCTGGTCGAGAAAATCTTAATTGATTTATGGTTTCTGAAGGTCATGAATTGAATGCAATTGTTTTTATCGGATCAATCCCCCATCACTAAAACATACCTCCCAACCATCGATTTCCGCGTCTCCTTCGCCCCATGTCTCAAATTGCTTATCCACCAGCCTCGATTAAATACTTTTCTTGATATCAGTTAACTTATCCACATTCCAGTCATCCACTCTCACCCATTCGCGTCCATGCTTTCATCATCTCATCCCCACCTCCCATTCAAAAGGGATTCGTTGCTTTTCGTTTTCAAGGGTGAACCTGCAACGTCTCAATACTCCCGCTGTTTTGCCCGCAGTATCGCGACGGTTCTTTGGGAGCGATATCCCCCAAACAAATCCAACCCTCCTCAGTTTTTTATTCGTGTATTCCTGACTTTTATTCGAGGCTTGTAGATCTCACGACAAACCAGAAAGGATTTTATAGTGTCCCCATTTGCGTCCCCTGGGATGAAGCATATTTTGCTTCGCACTTCGTACCGGAGCGCGCTGGAGGACGCTGGAGGGCGCACTTCTCCGCCCACTTCCCTACGCACTTCTCTACGCACTTCTCTACGCACTTCTCTGCGCACCATTATGGTGAATATGGGAAAGTCTGTCAAATTACTAATCTTGATACGATCCACATTTCTACCGGGCTGCTGATATCGAGTTTCTAATTGCTAATAGCTATTGCTAACCTGTATCGAGTGATTTTCTCGTTCTCGTATCGGGTGGTTTTCCTGGTAAATGCTAACCGCTGTTCGCTCCTTGACACCTCTCTCTCTCCCGTGTATATTCCTTTCCATGAAGAAGCTGCTCTTTACCATATTAGTGCTAGTGCTCTCCATCCAGGCATGCTCTCTACCCGGATTGGCTCCAGCCACCTCCACTCCAACATCCACACTTATGCCTACATCCACCTTCATGCCGTCACCAACCTCGACGCGCACCCCTACCCCCGTCCCCACCTTCACCCCTACACCCGTCCCTGAGGTGCGTGTTGCCAGTGCAGATCATTCCCTATTTAATGGTGACTATGATTCCTCCTTGTCAGAATACACTACCGCTCTAAACACCTCCACAGATCCAGCCATTCAGGCTGCTGCTCTGCTCGGTCTGGGGCGCCTCCACTACCTCACTGGGGTCTTTCCCAATGCCCTGAATGAGTTCCGGGCAGTCACCAATCGCTACCCCGCCTCTCCCCAGGCAGCCGAAGCCTACTACTACCTCGGTGAAACCTACATGTATCGTGACCGATACACCGAGGCTGCGGATGCCTTCGCTAGCTACCTCACCATACGACCAGGCGTTCTAGATGCTTTCATCAACGAGCGACGCGGGGATGCCCTTTTTGCTGATGGTGATTATAGTGGTGCTCTTGTCGCCTTTATTAGCGCAGTCCAATCGCCCCGTCTTCCTACCAATTTCTCCCTGGAGCTCAAGCTGGCCCAAACCTATGTCATCCTGGGCGATTACATCACTGCAGGGGTGGTCTACGACGATATCTTCACCCGTACCGGCTCAGATTCCATCAAGGCCCAGGTGGATTATGCTCGCGGTAAAATGTATACTAACCTGGGTCAGGCGGATCAGGCAACCGCAGCTTATGTGGACTCCGTTTTCAACTTCCCGCAAGCTTACTATTCTTACCTTGGGCTGATCGAGCTGGTCAATTCCGGATACCCGGTAAGTGAATTGCAGCGTGGTCTTGTGGACTACAACGCCGGGCAATATGGCGTCGCCCTCACCGCCTTCGACCGTTATCTTTCTCTCAGCCCGTCTGACTCTTCCACTGCCCTCTACTATCAGGGTCTCATCTACCGCGACCAGGACGACCTCCTCTCTGCTATATCTTTATGGGACAAAGTCATCCAGGGAGATCAAACCGACCCATTCTGGGATTCCGCTTGGGAACAAAAAGCCTATACGCAGTGGGCTTATCAGGGGGATTTTGCGGCTGGTGAAAAAACCCTGCTGGATTTCGTCGCTGCTGCCCCAACACACCCGCGCGCAGCTGAGTTCCTCTTCGATGCAGGTCGGGTTGCTGAGCGTGATGATCGCCTGGCAGATGCAGCCCAAATCTGGCAGCGCATCCCGGTTGAGTACCCAAACACGGAAATTGTCTATCGCGCCCTGTTTCTCACTGCCATCTGTTATTATCGGTTGGCAGACTACCCCTCAGCCCAAACCGTTTTCTGGCAGGCGCAGGGCATCGCCACTACACCCACTGAGCGGGCGGGAGCTTATTTCTGGACTGGCAAAGCGCAGGCTGCACAGGGAGATGCTACTTCTGCCCAAGCCACCTGGCAACAGGCTGCCGAGATAGACCCAACCGGGTATTACTCCGAACGCTCTCGGGACTTGCTGAATAACCTCCCCCCTTTCACCCCACCGAAGATGATCGATCTTGGGATTGACCATCAGTCAGAGCTGCGCCACGCCGAGTCGTGGATGCTTACCACCTTTAAATACCCCACTGGCACAGATCTATCCATTCCCGATCCACTGTCCAGCGATCCACGTTTCATCCGTGGTCAGGAATTCTGGCACCTGGGTTTATACGACCAGGCAGAAGCCGAGTTCAACAACCTGCGTGAGGAGGCCATCAATGATCCGTTAATCTCCTACCGGCTGGCGGTCTTCCTCTCCGATTTGGGCATGTACCGTCAGGCGATTCTCTCTGCCCGTCAGGTGCTCGACCTGGCAGGTTTGGATGATGCTGGTACCCTGACCGCTCCGGTTTTCTTCAGCCATATCCGCTTCGGAGCTTTCTTCCCAGACCTGGTGGCTCCTGCTGCCCAAAGTTATGGCTTTGACCCGCTTTTCGTATGGTCTACATTACGACAGGAGAGCCTGTTCGACCCGTCCATCCAATCCAGCGCGGGTGCATTAGGGTTGATGCAAGTCATGCCCGCCACTGGCGAGGATATCTCATCCCGCTTAGGGTGGCCAGCCGATTACTCCCAATCTGATCTACTCCGCCCGGATGTGAACCTGACCCTTGGATTGGATTACCTTGCTGACCAGCGTGATAACCTGGGAGGGGACCTTTATGCTGCCCTGGCAGCCTATAATGGTGGTCCCGGCAATGCCGTTGCCTGGCAATCGCTTGCCAATGGTGACCCAGACCTGTTCGTGGAGGTGGTACGCTTTGACGAGACCCGCCAGTATCTGATGGGCATTTACGAAGTCTTCACCATCTACTCCCATCTCTACGCCCGTGTACCGTGATGATGGGAAGGGCTTCACCCTAACTTCGAAGAGGCTTTTAATGAATGACCCTTTGACTTTTGACCAGCTTATTCAGGACGGTCTCTCCCTTCCCTTCTTCGGCTGGGATTTTTCATTAATAGCTGATCGCTGGAAGACTAATGAGCCTTCGTGGGATTATCCTGCAGTGGCACGCAACCGCATGCAAGAAATCTCCTCCATGCTCGACCTGGATACAGGCGGTGGCGAGCTATTCTCTTCTCTCGCTCCCTTCCCCCCGAGCACATGGGCCACAGAGAGCTATCCACCCAATATCCCTGTGGCACGGAGCCGTCTTGAACCACTGGGTGTGAAGGTCATCTCTAACTATTCCGATGCTGCCATCCCCCTCCCCGATGCCAGCCTTGACCTGGTTCTCGACCGTCACGGTTCATATTCCGAAACCGAGTTGATTCGCCTGCTGAAATCCGGTGGAAGTTTCATCACTGAACAAGTTGGTGGTCAGAATGACATCCGCCTCAACGAGCTCTTACAGGAAAAAGTCGAATTTGAGTATTCCTATTGGACCAAAGATCTCATTACTCGCCGGCTAAAGAAGGCTGGCTTTGAGCTGTTGAACGTCCTCGAAGAATTCCCCCTTGCAGAGTTTGCCGATATCGGTGCGGTGGTGTTCTATCTGCGCATCATCCCATGGCAAGTGACCGGTTTCAATGTGGACAAATATCGTGATAAGCTCTACGCCATCCACCAGGACATCCTCGCCCACGGTCCGCTGCAGGTGCGCGACCATCGCATCCTGGTTGAAGCGCGCAAACCACTATAAGCGATGTTTTTAACAGATCCACTACGCACCTGTACGTCATACCCAGAAATCATGGATCAGGCATTAATCCCAATCTGTAGGATGGCATCCAATTATCTTATTATCTTAATTTCAGCCCATAAGCGCGATTCTCGACATCAAAGCCCAACATTCTAGTCCAGAACCTGTTGGGGCGACTATCGAGCAATTCAAACCCAATCTTCTCATACAGGTGACAGGCAGCGACATTATGACTGGTAGTCCCCAGATGCACCCCGCAAAATCCCAGCTGGTGCAGCTGATCCAGGTAGGCTTCGATCAGTCGCCTCCCTACCCCCTCTCCCCGGTAACCTTGTTTTACATCAATTTGCAGGTGGGCGGGATACTGAACCAGGTCAACCTTGGGCTCCTCGCTTCGTATCATGCCAACCAGCATACCCCAGGCAAAGCTGGCAGTGCGTCGCCCAAGCTTGTATTGCCCAGAAAGAGCCCTCAAGACTACCTTGGTGATGATATATCTTCTCCATCGCTTCGAAAGCTGGGAGGTATCTGCACAACCCAGCAAAAAACCGATCATTCCCTGGGGGCTATCTGCCACCCAAACATAAGACGCTTCATGATCGGTGTAATAGCGAGAAAAGGCATCAGTATGCAGTCTCCGATCTTCAAGGAATGCCTCAACTGGCTCTCCAAAAAATGCAGTATCCGCTGATATCTCGAAAACCACAAGCTGATCGGAAGGTTGGTAATGCCTGATGGTTGAGTCCATTGTTTGCACAACGAGTTTACCATAAGGAGCAAGGTTGCGAACAAAGCGCCTTGAGCATGATAATATAGATATTAAAGGGTAAACGTATGGAAATTTTATATACTCCAATTGGCACCATCCATAGTCCATTCCATGAATTGAGCGAGATGCCTATCCAGCCATCAAGCGAATCGTCGGCTCCAGGTATGGTGGATCTTCTTCCCGAATTCACACAAGGGCTCAAAGATCTGGGAGGTTTTTCCCACATCATTTTGATTTATCACCTTCACCAATCTCATCGCCATAAACTCACCGTTACACCCTTCCTGGATTCTATACCGCATGGCATCTTTGCCACGCGCGCACCTCACCGCCCAAACCCGATTGGCATTTCAGTGGTAAGGCTACTTAGGATTGAGCATAGTACCCTCTTCGTAGAGTGTCTGGACGTCCTGGATGGTACACCACTACTGGACATCAAGCCTTATGTGCCCGAGTTTGACTCACCCCCTGAATTTCGCCTGGGTTGGCTGGAAGGGGTCCAAGGTAAGGTCCGTACCACCCGATCTGACAATCGCTTTGGATAATAGACTCTAATTGACAACCACGCTGAATATAAAGAACACAATGGAAAATTAATCAGCTTATACAAGATGTGAATTATACAAATTTCCTTAGCTAACAACTTGTATATGTCTTCCTCATCGTTAGCTTGATTACAGCCATCTTTTTTCTGGATATAAATGCCTTGGTTAACAATAAAAGTCGGGCTTCGTCCACCCTGCCCGACATTACAATTTAATAAATATGATTGGCGACTTAGCTATCAGACCAGTGGTACACGATCACATCATCGGGTACGGCTTGAATAACCCGATCATGTTGCCTTGCGGGTCTCGGAATATTCCAAACTTGCCTGTGTTTGGGATCTCCATTTCTTGCGAAATAATGGTCCCTCCAGCTTTCTGTACATCCTTCAGCGAAGCAGTGACATCATCCGTCTCAATGTAGATCGTGACCGTACCTGCTGGGTTTTGATCAGTGACTGGATTGAAACCGCCCCCAACTCCATCCCCTGCCTTGAAGGTGGTGTAATTCAATGCATCAATGTCTTCGGTCACCCAACCAAACACATCCGCATAGAACTTGCTTAATGCCTTGCGGTCTTTTGCCGATAATTCAACATGTACAATCGAATGGTTAGCCATAGCTTTCCTCCTATGGAATATAGACTATGTTTGTCTTATTATCTTATTATAAAACGGGAGCATACCTCAGTCAATAATTGAAAGATAATAATATTCTCACATAACCGAGAAAACAAACTTCACTTGACTCCCCAATGAATCGACATAGCGCCCCCCATAAAGCGCCGAAAACCAACTTCCCTAAAGCCAACTCGACGCATGCACTCAACCAGGTCGTCAGCTCTTATAAAATCGGTGGTGGATTGTGGTAAATAGCGATAGGCTTCTACTTCTCCAGCAACCCATCCTCCAATGATAGGGATGATTAGCCGTAAGTACAGGCGAACAGGCAAATGCCATAAATCCTCAGGTGGTGGGGTCGTATCCAGGCAGACCAGCGTTCCTTCATGTTTCAATACCCGATATTGTTCGACCAATGCTCTGTGAATATCACTCACATTGCGTAATAAATAGCCTGATACTACAGCATCAAATGTTCCTGAACTAAAAGGCAAGTCAAGCGCATCTGTGTTGAGCCAATGCAAGGCTTTACCCCCCTCCCGCGTTCGACCAAACCACATCATCTCAGGAGTAAAATCCGCCGCCACAACAAATATTGAATCATCCCGATGAAGAGCTTCCAATGCTAGGTCGCCTGTGCCAGAGCCAATGTCCAAAAGCCTGCCTCGCAAATGAAGGTGAGCACGGTCGATCACCTCGCGGCGCCACTTCACATCCTGACTCCACGTCATCCAGCGATTCGCCCGTCCATAATTCCGTGCCAGGCGTGCAAACATACGCCTCACATAATCAGCTCGTTCGCTTCCTGATAATTCTGTCATTCGATGTTCACTTGTGTCGCTATGAATCCAAAATCTGTAATTTGATGGAGGGTCAATCGGCCTCTATATGTTGATCATTCCATTCAACACACGCCAAGCCTTTGTCTGTATGTACCACTACAATGCAACTGGTATTGTCAAAACCATATTTTATTATCTTTGCGTGGCTCACATTCTGCATGACCATTATCCTAATCAGAATCGTATAATTCCGGAAAGGATAGGGATCATATCATTTTCGACTGCGTATTCTCCAGTACGGAGGCCAGGGTTTCGCCAGGCTATTTCCAATGCTCGTAAAGAGAAATATGCTTCCCACTACCACCGCTAAACATGGCTTTTTTCCAGTCCCCCCAACGCTCCCTCAGCCGTAGCTGGCTCAGCTTAGCCATGAGGTCCATTTCCGTAGGCCAAACATAACGCAGCTTCACCGGGTAAAAGTGCGTTCCTTGCTCAGTAAGCACCAAATGCTGGCTGGTGATCACCTGTTCATTAGGTTCTATGGCAGAGACATCTACTTGCACTTCGTATTCTTCGATTCTGGTCACACGAACGGCTTGTCCTCCAGCGAATCGTGTCAAATCAGGAACGAAAGCTTCGATAACGAAGACTCCACCCGGAGCCAAATGCTTGGCGACATTTTGGAAGCAGCGAATCTGCTCGTCCTGCGTGAGAAGCGAGTAAAAAGTATTAAATACCACGTAGATCAGCGTAAATTGACCTTCGACGTTAATTTCAGCAAAGTTACCCATTGTGACCGGAATCCTCTCACCTCCTGGCTTCGCACGGAGCTTTGCCACCATGGATTCGGAAGCGTCAATTCCATAAATGGCTACACCAGCATGAAGTAAGGGTAAGGCTATCCTCCCGGTCCCAATTCCAAGTTCAAGCACCTTACCTTCGTGTGCGAGCTCAGCCAGTGCTAGAATGGCGGCTGGGTCAAACTCGGAATACCACTGGTCATAAACGCTTGCTATGCGTTCTCCATAGGTTTCTTCTGAGTATTTATCCGTGACACACCTCCTGTATAATCGACACACTTGTCATGACAAGCTTATCTGTGTAAAGGAGCAATATGGTTCAATTGATAGACCAATACTTATACTACCAGCATTATGCTATCATCAAGTCTTGGTTCTATTATCGCGCCATTTATATTTGTATTCCTGCATCCGACCTATTTTATAGTAAAATCCGAGGCTGATTGGTAAGTCCTTCTACCTGGAGCTGTTCATGAGCAAAAGTAAAGATATCCTTGGACCGATGCGCGTCCCATTTTTAATCCTGACTCCCGCCTGTGTGCTGCTGGGTATTGCGACTGCTGTTCGCTCTGGCGTGCACATTAACCCACTTCATGTCATATTGGTGCTCGTTGGTGCTATTTGCACCCACATCAGTGTAAATGCCTTTAACGAGTACGATGACTTCAAGAGTGGCCTCGATACACGCACTGAGCGCACTCCATTCAGCGGTGGTAGCGGTACATTACCTGCCAACCCAGAGATGGCTAGAACCGCTCTTATTATTGCGCTGGTTTCATTTGCCATTGTCGCCCTGACGGGTCTATATTTCACCTGGTTGCGCGGTCTTACTCTCCTTCCGCTGGGCTTGCTAGGTATGTTCGTCATCATAGCTTATACTCCCTGGCTAACTCGCCTCCCCCTGCTATGCCTGATCGCTCCTGGTCTTGGTTTTGGTCCTCTAATGGTCATGGGAACCCACTTCGCCCTCACTGGACAATACTCCTGGATGGCATTTGTTGCCTCTCTGGTGCCATTTTTCCTGGTCAGCAACCTGCTTCTGCTCAACCAATTTCCGGATGTGGAAGCAGATAAAACTGTTGGTCGCAGGCATTTCCCCATCCTGATCGGTCGTCATCTGAGTAGTTTTATCTTCAGCAGCTTCCTGGTGCTCACTTATCTTGCGATCGTGGTCGGTGTAGCACTTTCCATCCTTCCAGTTGGCAGTTTGTTAGGTTTGGCCACCCTGATCCTGGCGATACCGCTCCTAAAAGGCACAATCAACCATGCAGAGGATATCCACACGTTGATCCCCTTCATGGGAAATAATGTAATGGTAAACCTTTTGACGCCCGTGCTCGTAGCGGTGGGATTATTCATTCGCTAGTATAAGTTCAATGTTCAATATTCAGTCCTCCCAGGTCAGTAAAACTTGGGAGGCTGTTGGGATCATACGAAGGCAGCAACTCTACACAGGGGTACGCACCCCTTGTTTCACTTCAGTCACAGTTCCTCGCACCTCTAATTCAGAATAAAGCGTTTCGAACTTATTCAATGTTTCCTCAAGACTGTGTGAGCGGGCAATTTCGCGGCTAACCCTACCCATTGTCCCCCAGCGTTCGGCTTGGTCAGCCAGCAAACTCATGTAGTGCACAAGATCCTTTACATCACCAGGCTTGAATAAATATCCATTCTCTCCATACCGGACGAGTTCTGGTAACGCAAGTGCATTCGCAAGCAAGACCGGGCGACCGCAAGCCATAGCTTCAAGCGTAGAAATGCTGAGAAGCTCAGCTTCACTAGGCATCACAAACACATCCACACTATTCATCAAACCCGGCACGTCTTCCGCGGGAATGAATCCGGTGAATCTCACACGATGGTTTATATTCAAGGCTGTGGTCAATTGGCGTAGTTTACCTTCCACTTTGCCATGACCGGCAATTACAAGCCGGATATCATCTCGATCCAATAGCTGCATGGCTCGTAATAGTAAATCGATGCACTTCTCACCATCGATCCTGCCAAAAAACAGAAAATTTTTCTTACTTGCGTCGAGACCATAACGCTGGCAGAAAAGCTCCTTATCCACATCCGGGTTCGAATATAAACGCTGCAAATCGATCCCACACGAGATGGGTAGGATTGGCAAACGTAAACCCTGGTTATGGATCAGGTTGGCAGCCGCTTTGGATTGAGCCGTCATCACATCAACATGTCGATATACAGCCAGCATCCACTGCCAGAGGATCCAATTGAACAAGGATTTTATCCGGGGTAGAAGGGGGATATACGGAGCAAGGTTTTCTGGAATGAAATGGTTGCTGCCAACTATCTTTATTCGACGCTTCCGGGCTTGTTTGGCTACTGCTCAGCAGGTTGGATAATGGTCCTGGATATGGACGATTTCGGGTTGAAAGCTCTCGAATAGCCGCCTTACCTCCAGACCCGGAAATGGTGAAAAATATACCCCAGCATGGAGATTATTTAAGCTAATCGAGTTTAATTCCTCCACCTGTACGCCATTGACAAACGTCTGTGATGCATGAACATGATGCGAATCAAGAACCACCACTACTTTATGACCCAGTTTCACCAAACCCTCTGCCAGATTCGTAGTAAAGACTGCCTGCCCATTCATGGCTAGTGCATAGGTGGAGCTGGCAATCATAATGCGCATGGATTATCAACCTTCTTTAGTGTCGGTCTTTTCAATAGTATCCCTTGGATTTTGTATTTCTTTCTTCAAAAAACGCCGCCCCATCCAAATGATGAACACAATAAACATGATTGTGCCTGCCAGAATGGCGTGTTCGATACCCAATTGGACTTTTTTAATCGCAATGAGACCAAAATATCCAATCAACACCAGTGAGCCTGTCCAGATCATTTCACCCGCGAAAACAGATGGGAACCAACGCCGCCAGGGGTATTTGATGAGACCGGTTGCGATCAAAGCCGGGATCATTGGGCTGATCGTCAGCTTGGAAAAGAACAGGATCACGGGCGCGTGCTTTTTTAGGACTGATTCCAAGCGTTCCAGGTAACCAGGTTTGATTCCCAAGCGCTTACCAAATCGGAATAGCCAATCCATTTTTCCCATCAATACAGTTGTATACCAGAGAGTATCAGAGGTCAGATTTCCGATAGCAGCTGCAATAAACACGAAAACCGGATACATTAACCCCTGAGAAGCAGCTGCAGCCCCAAGCAATGTGGCGATAGGTCCTTCGATGGCAACCAGGAATCCTAGAAGGAAATAACTCCATATACCCCACGTAGCTAATTGGACAACGTTTATGTTACCTAAGAATAGAATGAGCTTATCGATTAGTTCCATTATTATCGATTCCGGGTTGGAGTATAACTGTTATCGTATTGAAGGTAATGAGCTAGTAGTAAATGACCAAGGTTTATATATAAATCACCTTAACTAGCATCTTTTTATCAAGTTGAAACGGCAGGCGATTAAATCAAATTACGTATCTCTTTGCGTCCTTTGTGCTCTTTTAGGTAGTTTAGGTTTTGCCTCCCCTTGACACCTCAAGTTCTTTGCGATAACATCCCGTCACCTATAAAGGTACAGGTACTCAACGAACATGACGCGGTAAGTTACTCTCACTGATCTTACTCACCCACCAGCCTATGCTTTCATGCTGGGCAGGTATTGTTGTATTCCCCATCAGATCAGAACCGAGGTAAGTATGCTTACCGCTCATCGTTTAAGTAAATCCTTCGAATTACAAACGCTATTTGAAAATGCATCCTTCAGCCTGAACCCTGGCGAGAGAACAGGTCTCGTGGGACCCAATGGCTGTGGCAAGACCACTTTGATGCGCATCCTGGTGGGTATTGAAGCTCCCACGAGTGGGTATGTTAGCCACGACCCACAACTTCGGATTGGATATTTACCGCAAGGTTTTGAGCCTGACCCATCCCTAACTTTGGAAGAAATCATCAGCCGTCATACCGGGGATATATCCAATCTGCTTATTGAGCTGACATCTACGGCAGAGTCCCTGGCAAAGCGATCTTCGGACCAGACAATTCAAGCTCGTTATGATGAGCTGATCCGCCGTATCCAAATGGTTGATACGAGTCGAACAGTTCACATCCTGGCAGGATTGGGTTTGGATGGAATCAACCATCACCTCCCTGTAGGTAGACTAAGCGGTGGTCAACAGACTAGGCTCTCACTGGCACTTGTGCTTCTAGATGATCCAGAGCTGCTATTGCTGGATGAACCCACTAACCATCTAGACATCTCCATGCTGGAATGGTTGGAGAGCTGGCTGACCAGTTCGCCCTGTACAACCCTGATCATCTCACACGACCGCACCTTCCTTGACCACACCGTGAGCCACATTCTAGAAATGGACCAAATAAAACATAGTGTGCGGGAGTACGCTGGAAATTATTCAGATTACCTCGCTCAACGCCAGACAGAGCTTGAGCATCAATGGAACTCTTATACAGACCAACAGGCAGAGATCCGTCGCATGCGCCAGGACATCATCCGCACCAAGGAACAGGCAGCTCACACTGAACGGCAGGCTTCATCAATCCGCATCGGTGGAAGTGATTACAAACAAAAAGGCTACAAATCTTACCAGCAAGGGATAGCAAAAAAGGTCGCCAAAAAAGCTAAATCCCGCCAGAAGAAACTGAATCGATATCTCGACTCAGAAGAACACGTGGAAAAACCACTAGCGACACGTAAACTCAAGCTGGAGTTCAATCTAAACAACCATCTGAGCCACTCCGTCATCCGTTTGGAAGATTTGAGCATCGGTTATGACCATGAGCACATATTGCTCAACAGGATCAACTTGGATCTACATGCCGGACAGCGGATTGCTCTAACGGGGCCGAACGGTTGTGGTAAGACAACATTATTACGGACAATTACCGGGCAGATCCCAACCATCACTGGAGAGGTCCACCTCAGTACCACCGCTCATCTGGGGTACCTCGCCCAGGACCAATCAGGGTTGAACCTCGCCCAAACTCCTGTGGAGATGATGTTGACAACTATCCAGAATGAAACCGAAGCGCGCAGCTTTCTAGCTTACTTTCTTTTCACCGGTGATGAACCACTCAAACCAGTCTCACTGCTCAGTTATGGGCAGCGCACGCGCTTGCTGCTAGCGAAGCTGGTAGCCGATGGCTGTAACTGCCTTCTTCTGGATGAGCCTATCAACCACCTGGATATCCCCAGCCGGACCCAGTTTGAGCAAGCGCTCAGCCAGTTCGGTGGGTCGGTGTTAGCGGTGGTACACGACCGCTATTTCATCAAACGTTTTGCGGATGAAATTTGGTGGGTGGAAAATGGTACCATTCGGCGTGCCTGGGAGGTACCTCCAACTAACCCAGCCTGAACTATAATAAACATTGGGCAGACTATGGAAACGAGCTCGCAGAATATCCCGCCTTTTCAAGCCATTTATGACAAATTTCAGCCACGGATCTTGAGGTACGTCAGCACAATTGTGGGAGAAGCCGATGCTGAAGACCTTACCCAGGAGATTTTCATCAAGGTTAGCCAGGCATTGACCAACTTCAGGGGAGATTGTAAACTGTCCACCTGGATGTACCGCATCGCTACCAATGCGGCTCTGGACCGTATCCGGAGTCCAGCATACCAGCATAAGCCAGTACCTATCTCTGAAGAATGCGTCGAAGTGGAAGTAGATGATCGCAACATATGGACAGGTGAGAAGGTGCCAGTGTTGGAATGGCAGGTAGTCCGTAAGGAGATGAGTGCCTGCGTGCAGGAATACATCCAAAAGCTGCCGGAGAACTACCGCATTGTACTGGCGCTGAGTGAGTTTGAAGGGTTGAGCAACCAGGAGATAGCAGACATCTTGAAGATTACAATAGGAACGGTGAAGATCAGACTGCATCGTGCCCGTGAGCAATTTAAGAAGGACTTGATCGCTAACTGCCCGTCCTATTGGGTGGATGGGAATGAATTCCTACCGGATTTAAAGAACCTCGAATAATCATGAATTGGGGGACTTTCATAAAGGGGTGTATCCTTTCGCGCGCCGATCCGTCTATAGAGGTGGAAGCCAACGCCGTCAGTTGAAAGCTGGTGTAAAGAGAATCACAATACCCATAAGGTGGGTTTCCTTTGACCACCTGGAATGGTTAAACCATTAGCACAATCGTGACATACGATATCTCTGATGAGGCGGACTTTCCCATAAAAATTGTAAATTGCTTCAAGCAAGTACACAATCATAATAGCGAGGAGATGAAAGGAGGAACAACGGATGAAATTAGATGAGCATTTTATGCGCCTGATCGCAGTGGGGGCTTCGGTAGCAGCCAACTGCCAACCCTGCCTGGAGATCAACATCAGTCGAGCGAAAGAATGCGGAGCTGACGAGAATGAACTCACCCAAGCCATATGGGTTGGCAGGATGGTACGCAAGGGGGCGGCTTCCAAGATGGACGATTTCGCTTCAAGTTTGATCCAGCCAACTCCCGCACACGCCTCTGTCAATGAGGCGGACTGTGGATGCGGATCATAAGATAAAAATACACGTATCGGAGGAAAAATGGATAACAAAAAGGTGTTCAATAAAAGACTCTCAGCCATCGGATGGGGATTGCTCCTGATCTGGTGGGGACTGCGCTGGTCGGTGATGATCTCTCTGCCGGAGGGCAGTGGATTGCTTGGCACCAGCCTAATCTTTTTGGGAGCTAATGTAGTAAGGAAGTCAGCCGGCTTCCCAGCCAACTCAGACAATACTTTCATCGGGTTATTTTCGCTGTTATCTGGCGGGATTCTGTTCACCATGGCTATCTTGCGCCTTCCATACCAGCCACCCGTTTTTGAGACAATGCTTATCGCATTGGGAGTGCTCCTGCTAGGATACGCGTTACTTGGCACCCGCAAGTCTACTCTGAGCGAATCATAATTGTAGAATTGGCTAAAAGGTGGAGGGTGGTTTCCTTTGTCGCCCTCCAATTATTTGTAATAGGAAACCGACCGATCTGGAAGAATTCCACAAATAAAGAGGTGAGGGAGGGATTCGTTCGGGGGATATCGCTCGTAAAGAACACCAGCGATGTTTCGGCTAAAAGACGAGCTCAGGGGTCTGTTTTTTGGGAAAGCTGGAGAATGTTCTGGCGTAGAGAAGTTTCGGTCTCACGGGAATACGGACCACGGGCGCGAAAGAGCACACTCCCCTTGCGATCGACCACCAGGATGTAAATGTGATCCTCATCCGTTAATCCAAGTGAATTCCGGAATTCTTTCTTATCCAAGTACAATGTGATCGTTCGTTCGCGCGTCTTTGGGTTAGGGATGCCAGCCCGCATACCCTCATTGATAAACCATCGCGAGAATGACCCCCTGTTCTGGATGGTAGGCAGCTCATAGTAATATAACCCACTCACCTGCTGTTCCAATTCCTTGACAAGCGGGATCCAGGAATCCACTTCCATCTGATGCCACTGTTCAAATGGGATGAAGACCAGATTGAGCTTGCCCTGAAAATCTTGAGGCAGAGTCAGCTTCTGCCTAAGTAAGTTTGATCCGTGTACTATAGGAAAAGTCATATCTGCTCCTTATATATTCAATGGTTTCTTTATTATATAGTATCCTTTCACCTACCTACCAATATCTTATTTCTTCTTGCCAGGTCACCCAACGCAGTATAGACACGCATAC
>JBAPSY010000020.1:0-5522 GCA_049281855.1 Anaerolineales bacterium | reverse complement strand
GGGGTTGCATGGTAGGCTGCCGGTATAATGCCAAGAATACATTATTGAAAAATTATTTGTATTTTGCCGAGAAGCTGAGGGTGAAGATTCAGCCAGAGGCAAATGTTCACAACATCGTACCCCTTGCAACAGATCAATCGGATGGGGCGCGCTATGATGTGGTTTACCACCACACAACTGCTTGGCTATATAAACCTGAGCGGCATGTGCGGGCACGTAACGTCATTTTTTCTGCCGGTACGCTGGGGACGTTGAGCCTGTTGTTCAATTGTCGTGAAGTAAACCACACACTGCCGCGCATTTCTACCCGCTTGGGCGAAATTGTGAGCTCGAACAGTGAAGCTCTGCTCGGGATGATGAGCCCAGATAAGCAGACTGATTATTCGAAGGGTATTGCGATCACCTCCATATTTCGCGCTGATCAAAAAACCGCGGTCGAGCCGGTACGTTATTCAGCGGGCTCATCATTAATTCGTTTGATCTCCACACCTTTAATCAATCCACAAAGTAGTTTCCTCAAGCGGCTGTTTTCGCTCCTCTGGAAAATGATCACCCACCCGATGGTTTTCCTACGCACTTACATCCTGCCAGGTTGGGCTGAGACTACCACCATCCTGTTAGCCATGCAAACGGAGGATAACCGCTTGCGTATGCGGCTGGGGCGCAGCTGGTTGACGCTGTTCAGGCGTGGTTTAGTTTCGCAGTCGGTTGAAGATAACCCTGTACCAACTCGGATTGAGATGGGTCACTTTATTACCGGAGAATTCACACGCCGGATCCATGGAGATGCCGCTGGATCCATCGTCGAGGTCTTGTTCAATACCCCCATCACAGCTCACATCCTGGGAGGGGTAACCTTCGGGCGCGATGACCGGGAGGGTGTGATAGGCCTGGATTGCCAGATCCATAACTATCCAGGGTTGTACGTTGTGGATGGGTCGATCATGCCAGCTAACCCGGGTGTCAATCCCTCCCTGACGATCACAGCCCTGGCAGAATACGCCATGAGCAAGATTCCACCCAAATCTGGACACTCTCAGAACAACCTTAAAATGTAGCCTAATTTCGCTTCATCACCAACAGGCGATCTGATTGGTGAAAGAGTCTATTGATAAAGTTAACAATTCGGCTTAACCGCTGGAAATATACGGGCATATCAGCTACTTGAATGGCCCGGAACCCGAATTTCTCATACATGGGTCCCAGCTGTGAACGGCAAGTGAGGTAGAACCTGCCGGGGTACTGCCCCATCAGGTGCTCAATGATCCTCCTGGCGATACCCTTACTGCGCCAACCCGTCAGAACGGCAATCGAGGCCAGTTCCAGCGAGCCATCTGCGTGCGGTTTTACCTGACCACATCCGATGATATTGCCCTCCTGATCGACGGCTAATATGAAGCGCTGCCAGTTCAGGCCAGTCGGGTTAATCTGCACCGAGGATATGATCTGGCGGATCCTGGCAGCATCAGCCACAGTGGCAGGGCGAAGGGTGTATTCCGGAGGAGACGGGGGGATTTCCATACCATTAATTTTTATCCATACTCACCTGTTCGTCAAGAGCCTCATCTACATTTAAATACTCCATCCAAAGAATTTTGGATAAAACTAGTGTATAATGAGTGTTTACATTTCAATTTTAACCGGAGTATACATATGGATCAGACGAATGCCCAGGTTGGGCAGGAGGAAGTACCAGAAGGAACGATAAGCGAAAAGAACACTGAAGAACGCCCAACAGTAAACACAGGTTCAATGGAAACACTCCTTCAGCAAGAGGGTTTGAACCTTGATTTTCCGAAGCAGGGCGAGATACGCACAGGCGTTATTGCCAGTATCGGAGATAACGAGCTCCTGGTAAGTGTGGGAACCAAATCAGAGGGGGTGATATCGGGGAAAGAGAAAGAACAAATTCCCCCAGAAATACTAGCAAGCTTCCAAATTGGCCAGGAAATACCAGTATACGTCCTCAATCCCGAGGATCCAAGTGGGAATTTGGTCCTCTCGTACATGCGCGCCCGTGAAGAAACCGATTGGCTTGAAGCCGAAAGCATGAAAGCTTTGAACACGGCATATGATGGCAAAGTGATCGGATATAACAAGGGTGGGCTGATCGTCCCAATCGGAATGTTGCGTGGGTTCGTCCCAGCTTCACAGGTGAGCGTGATGCGCCGCGCTGAAGGTGATGAATCGCCTGATATGCGCTGGAGTAAGATGGTTGGCGAGCCGATCAAGGTGGTGGTCATCGAAGTGGACCGCGCCCGGCACCGTTTAATCCTTTCCGAGCGCTCAGCACTACAGGAGACGCGTGAGACGATCAAGGATCGCCTCTTGGATGAGCTTCAGGAAGGTGCGATCAAGAGCGGGCGCGTAACAAGTCTGGCAGATTTTGGTGCCTTCGTGAATATCGATGGTGCTGATGGCCTGGTTCATCTCTCTGAAATCAGCTGGGAGCGCATTGAGCATCCGGGTGAAGTTTTGAAAGTTGGTCAGGAAGTCAAGGTCAAAGTGATTGCAGTTGACCAGGAGCGCAAGCGTATTGGTCTGTCCATCCGACAGCTTCTGCCCGATCCATGGGTTGTAAAAGTATCAAGCTTGAAGGAAGGTCAGCTTGTGGAAGGCACGATCACTCATCTAACAAAATTTGGGGCGTTTGCAAGGCTGGATGAAGATCTGGAAGGTCTGATCCATATCTCTGAGTTGAGCGACCAGCGCATCAACCACCCCAAGGAAGTAGTAAAAGAGGGTGATGTAGTCACCTTGCGTGTGATCAAAGTGGATACCGAACGACGGCGCATCGGGTTATCCCTGCGCAAAGTCGATTCGATGGCCTATGCCAATATGGATTACGAGATGATGCTCTCTGGTGAGGCGAAAACTGAAACCAACCTGCCAGAGGAACCACCAGCAGAAGAAGAGATGCCAGAGCCAGTGGAAGAATCGGCAGGTGATGTGGTACCAGCGCCTGAAGAAGAACCTGCAAGTGAAGAGATTTCATTGCCTGAGGAAGAACTTGCCAATGAGCTTGGATCACTTCCTGATGATGAACCTAACAGCAAGCCAACGGATGAAGAAGAATTGAATCAATCCGATAATCAATAGACTGAGCTGGTTTAAGGAAAAATAACAAATCGGTTGAGCGGGGCTGACCCAGCCCCGCTCAATTTTATGTCTAGCTTAACGTACTCTAACACAATATATACATTCAGGGGGAGTAAATTCTGGTAAAATAACCAATCGGACAAATTATATCCTGATAGAAAAGTTGATGAGGGAATTGTGATGGCTGGAATGGAACGGTTTACACAGCGGGCAAGACGGGTTTTGAGCCTGGCAAAACAGGAAGCAGAGCGGATGCATCAGAATTATATTGGTACTGAGCATCTCCTATTGGGCTTGATGAAAGAAGAGGGGGGCGTGGCTGGCAGAGTGTTGCGCGAGCTGGGTCTGGACGCTATGCGGATGGAAGAAGTGATCATCCGCATCACCGGAACCGGGCAGGTCACAACCGCAAAGTTGGATTTATCACCTGGTGTGCAACGGGCACTTGAAAATGCTGTTGAGGAAGCCCGCAAGATGGGGCATCATTACATTGGTACTGAACACCTGCTACTCGGGTTGGTTCAGCTGGGAGAGGGTGTTGCATTGGATGTGCTGCGTAAGTTGGGCGTTTCATCTGAGCAGATCCGGCGCCAGACACGTCGGGTGCTGGACGAGAGCAGCCATACCCCATCAGGCGAGTCAACTCCTCGCCGATCCGCGATTGGAGCAGGTGAACAAGTCTCGAAAGAACCCGGCAAATCCAAAACACCCATGGTGGACCAATTGGCGACCGATCTGACCAGCTTGGCTGAAGAGAACAAGCTGGACCCGGTGATCGGCAGGCAGATGGAGATCGAACGCGTGATCCAGATCCTGGCCCGCCGCAATAAGAACAACCCAGCTTTGATTGGTGAGCCTGGCGTGGGCAAGACCGCTATTGTGGAAGGATTGGCACAAAGAATCGTCGAAAATGATGTGCCAGCTCCATTGATGAACAAGCGCGTCATGCAGCTGGACGTGGGTTCACTGGTGGCCGGGACGATGTACCGGGGGCAGTTCGAAGAGCGCCTGAAGCGCGTGATCGACGAGCTGAAATCATCCGGAGCCATCCTGTTTATTGATGAGGTGCACATGCTGGTTGGGGCAGGTGCAGCTGGCTCGTCGGTGGACGCAGCCAATATTTTGAAGCCAGCTCTCTCCCGTGGTGAGCTGCAGGTGATTGGTGCCACTACCCTGGACGAATACCGCAAATATATTGAGAGTGATGCTGCTCTCGAGCGACGCTTCCAACCCATCATGGTGGATGAACCCACCATCGATGAGACGATTGAGATATTGCGTGGTGTGCGCACCGCTTACGAAGAGCACCACCGTCTGACCATTTCCGACGAAGCGTTGAATGCTGCTGCTCACCTTTCAGCTCGCTACGTTACCGAGCGCTTCCTGCCGGATAAAGCGATTGATCTGATTGACGAATCATCATCCCGCGTGCGTATGTACAAGAGCCAGGCTGCCAAGACAGCCAAGGATCTGATGACGCAGCTTAAAGGTCTACGCCGGGATCACGCGCTTGCACTTGAAGATGGACGCGCAGATGACGCCCAGGACCTGCAGGAGCGCATGGACGAGCTGGAACGCCAGCTTGAGTTCCTGCGCACAGGTTGGGATCGCGCTACCAGCCCTACTGTCACCTCGGAGGATATTGCCGAAGTGGTGGCCATGTGGACAGGAGTGCCCGTGATGCAGATCGCGCAGGCTGAATCAGAACGATTATTACAGATGGAAGACGACTTGCAGAAGCACATCATTGGGCAGGATGAAGCCATCCAGGCGATTTCCAAGGCCGTAAGGCGCGCCCGCGCCGGGTTGAAGGACCCACGCCGTCCAATCGGTTCATTCATGTTCCTCGGTCCAACCGGGGTGGGGAAGACCGAACTGACCAAAGCTCTGGCACGCTTCATGTTTGGCAGCGAGGATGCCCTTATCCAATTGGATATGTCGGAGTTCATGGAGCGCCATACCGTCAGCAGACTGGTGGGTGCACCTCCCGGGTATGTGGGCTATGAGGAAGCCGGGCAGCTCACCGAAGCTTTGAGACGGCGTCCTTATTCAATCGTAGTCTTTGATGAAGTGGAGAAAGCCCACCCTGAAGCCCACAACATGCTCTTGCAGATTATGGAAGAGGGGCATCTCTCCGACGCCCGCGGGCGCAAGGTGGACTTCCGCAACGCCATCGTGGTGATGACTTCTAACATTGGCGCTGAGATGATCAAGCGCCAAACCTCCCTTGGCTTTTCCCTGAAACAGGACGAGCAGACGGAGGAAAAGCTGGCCTACGAGGAAATGCGCAAGAAGCTGATGGAATCGCTCAAGCGGGTCTTCCGCCCCGAGTTCATCAACCGCTTGGATTCGGTCATCGTGTTCCGGGCATTGAGTAAGGAAGATATCCAGGAGATCGTTAAACTAGAGCTGGACAAGGTGGC
>JBAPSY010000019.1:0-8870 GCA_049281855.1 Anaerolineales bacterium | reverse complement strand
CGAATTTTATCGCCTACTAGGTTATATATGGCTTGTACATCGAGATGTGAAGCGAGTCCTTGCTGAACGCTGTCGATGATCGCCAACTCCGCCTCACGCTCAGCAAGTTCCTGATCTATTAAAATGTTTTCTTTTGGCGATGATGTTTGGTCAGTCATAGTCACACACCCTCTTGTCAGGAAAACTTATCCTATCCGTATGGCCAAATTTGTAATGAAGTTCCACTGGGGTCGAGTCGGATTATCGCATGGTGATTTCAGTATTCTTAAATTTGATTGCCGAGCTGCATATGATGCAATACACTTAATTATCTCATGGTTCCAGGATTATACGGGAGCTAAGTCGGTGTTGTGATCGATTAAGTTGTGACTGGCGAATTCGATTTTAGGTATATGGTGAACGAAATCAAATTAAATATCCGTGGCGCAAACGTAAAGTATTGGGGTAAACAATGGGTATTTTTCTAAGGGAGGCTTCCTTCACGTAAAGATGAACTTTCAACAATCCTGAATCTTCAGATTAGCAATTCTGATCTCCGGTTGACTTTTCAGCCAAACCGTCCTAAACTATCCCCATGCTAGCGCGTGTCTTTTCCTGCGCCGTTATCGGTTTGGAAGGTGTGGTTGTCGAGGTAGAGGTGGATACCGGTCTAGGACTGCCAGGTATGACCATCGTCGGTCTGCCGGACGCAGCCATTCAGGAAAGCCGCGAGCGCGTTCAGGCTGCAGTCAAGAACGCTGGCATCGAATTCCCCCGCAAGCGTATCATTGTCAACCTGGCTCCTGCTTCCGTGCGCAAGGAAGGTCCTGCATATGACCTGCCTATTGCCCTCGGCGTATTGGTAATGATGGGCAGGCTCCCACAGGCTTCTTGTGAAGAAGCGCTGGTGGTCGGCGAGCTATCCCTGGATGGCAGCGTGCGCCACTCCAGAGGTGTGCTACCCATGACCGTCGTCGCCAGGCAGCAGGGTTTCCGACGTATCTTCGTCCCACAATGCGATGCTGCTGAAGCTGCTCTGATCCCAGACCTGGAGGTGATTCCAGTCACTAACCTTTCTGAGCTGTATGGGCATCTATCTGGCAGGCATCCCATCCCGCCTCAGACTCCGGTTAAACCTGAAGATCTACCCATCCTCACCCAGACTAACTTCCAGGAAATCAAAGGGCAGGAACACGTCAAACGAGCTTTTGAAGTGGCTGCATCTGGTGGGCATAACATGCTGATGGTGGGTCCCCCCGGGGCGGGTAAGACGCTGCTGGCGCGCGCCATGCCCGGCATCCTGCCGCGCCTGACGATTGAGGAAGCATTGGATGTGACCCGCATTTACTCGGTGGCTGACCAGCTTCCGTCAGATGTGCCATTGATTCGGAACCGCCCATTCCGTGCCCCGCATCACACTATATCCCATGCCGGGTTGGTGGGCGGAGGAAATTGGCCACACCCTGGCGAGATATCTTTAGCCCACCGTGGGGTGCTTTTCCTGGATGAGCTGCCCGAGTTTGGACCGCGCGTGCTTGAAGTGATGCGCCAGCCGATTGAAGATAAGGTCGTCACGATCAGCCGGGCACAAGGCTCCTTAACCTTCCCGGCTAATTTTCAACTCATCGGAGCCATGAATCCATGCCCTTGTGGCTATTATGGTGACCCGGTCAAACCCTGCACCTGCTCTCCTGGCATCGTTACCAAATACCAAAAACGCATCTCCGGTCCCCTGCTCGATCGCATTGATATCCACATTGAGGTGCCACGCGTTGAGTATGAGAAATTAAGTGACCAGCGCCTGGGTGAGCCTTCAGCCACCATCCAAAAGCGGGTGGAGGCAGCCCGCCAGCGCCAGCGGGAACGTTTTGCGGTACTGAATGATCCTGAAGAGGAGAATGGTCGTCCACCCAAATTGGACATCATCACCTGCAACGCCGACATGCGCCCGGCAGAGGTGCGCCAGTTCTGCGAGCTGGACGAGACCAGCCGAACGCTGATGCGCTCCGCTATGAACCAACTTCAGCTTTCCGCGCGTGCTTACCACCGCATCCTCAAGCTGGCGCGCACCATCGCCGACCTGGCAGGGAGCGGTCACATCCAACCTGCACACCTGGCGGAGGCACTGCAGTACCGACCCAGGATGTTGGAAGCGAATTGATAAATTGCTGTCAAATCTTATTGTCGGCGTCATGTATATAAGCCACAATATTGGGTGTATTCTTAAGCTATCCATTCAACCTTATCAGGTATCGACGATATTCGGGTACCTTAGATTTATTAAGTAAACCTCTAGTTCGTAAAATTCACCTATCAATTCGCGACAAAACAACAATTCAATAAATTGTCAATTTGATCGAAAAATTCCTGTGAAGCATTACTAAATGACCCTTTATATGCAAAAATGAAATTCAGCTACTATAATAATTAAGTCGTCAATATCTTTCTACATGAATGTTGTTTGTGTATTTGAAAACAAGGTAGAGATATGTCAATAACCTATCGTTTTATATCTTCCAAAAAGATTTATTTGTATTTATTAATTGTTTTGGTGGTAGCTATGCTACTTGTAATATTAATATTATTGTATCCGTCTGTACCGGAGGGAAAAGACTGGGCACTCTCCTTTAGACCAGCTGTCATCCGGTTGTTTTCTGGCGTCTCGCCTTATGCGGGTCCTTTTGCCAACCCCCCATGGGCATTGTTGCCATTAGCCCCGCTGGCTTTGCTTCCACCCAGGGTAGGGTCAACCATATTGGTAATTGCCAGCCCATTAATATTTGGTTTTATTGCCTATAAACTTGGCGCAAAACTGATACCGGTTATATTCTTCACCTTTTCTTCGCCAGTGATTCATAATACATTTAACATCAACATCGATTGGATGCCTGCGCTTGGCCTTCTTATGCCGCCTCAAATCGGCTTATTTTTTGTTTTGATAAAACCTCAGTCAGGCGTTGGTGTGGCTGTGTATTGGTTATTTGAGGCGTGGCAAAAGGACCGCATAAAAGGAGTTATTAAAATCTTTTGGCCTGTGACACTCGCTTTTCTGATTTCATTTGCAGTGTACGGTTTTTGGCCAATTATTGCCGCGAAGTGGGTAGAGAAATGGAGAGTCCAGTCATTTGGAAATGCTAATTTATTTCCTTGGGCGGTACCATTAGGCTTGGCCATTTTATTCTATGCCATTCGAAAGAAGCTACAAACCTTATCCATCTCCACTTCTCCTTTGCTTTCTCCTTATGTCACTATGCAATCCTGGTCAAGCTTGCTTTTGGGATTAGTTAATTATCCGGCTTTATCGATCTCGGCATGCATTATTTCTTGGATTATCACAGCCTGGGCTTGGTGGCATTAGGATTTGACAAAAAGCCACATAAACGATTAGCAAGCGCCGTATGATCATATTTAGTTAGAAAGTATTTAATGAGATAGATTTGATCGTTATCTAATAAATTTTATCCCGGCAGCCAGCGATCACATCCAACCTGCTCACCAGGTGGAGGCATTGCAATACCGGTGACGGATGGATCATGAAGGAACGAAACCGACTTATATAAAACCACCCCGAAGGATATTTTCGGGGTGGTAATTTTTTCTTGAACAGTCAAGGCAGGCGTTATTGATGTAGAGGCTTATTGTTTTGCAGGTGACGCGCTTGTTGTTCACATTTATCCCACATCTGAACGTAGTCGTAAGCTGAACGGAAAAGCGGGGCGAGATCTTCGGCAGTCAGTCCATTGTTACGCAGGTCCTGGAGCATATCGGGCAGCATGCCGTAATGAGCCATGCCGTCGATATTGATGTCGAAGTCGCGCCGTTCTCCGGCAGTCGAACGGGTCAAAGGTCGATTGTCTCCGCTCATCTGCTGCCATTTAACCCAACTGGTTTTAATTTTTTCAATTAACGCCTGAGTATGCTCATCCAGGGTCACTTCGTCATCCTTCACGGAACCCAGACGAGCGAAATAAGCGGCGCGCTGTTCGCGCGGCCAGTGAACGATCTGGTCTGGATCTGGGCGCTCTGCCTGATCAGCAATCCAGAAGCCCAACGTAATGTTATCGATCCAATCCTGATCTAGGTACAGGTCTGCAGCTTCCAACAATTGCTGGATATTTAGCTCGGGAAAATCACTTTTAGGGTGTTTCTGGATCGATGGGTTAAATCCGGCTGCATACTGGGCAATGGCGTGCCAGATGTCACAGGTTTCTTCTTCATATCCACCCGATCCACTGGGTTCGAAGCGGTGCCAACGGTAGTCGCGGATCGGCTCGCAGTAAGCCACGCCATTCGTTTGACTATCGATCTCTGCGCGCCGGTTCTGCACCCGGCGGGTATCATTGCGAGCCCCATACGCAGCAGAAGTCCCAAAGCGCGGTCCGGGCAGACCCGCTGCACCATTGATGTCGGAACCCATGGCAACGCCCTTGCCACCGGTCTTGGCTACGGCGTATAAGTAAGCCTCAGCCCAGGCTGTGCTTGATCCCGCACACGAAGCCCTGACTTTGCCAGCCAGCTCTGGCATTCCTTGGCGCAATCCGGCAATATCACCCTGGTTGAGGATCGCAGAGACCACCCCGCCCAAGCGGGCAATCCGTTCGATCTGGTCGCCGCGCTTTCCGGCCTCATGGGCCACCTTATTCACATCACTGGTGTTGTAGCCTCCTTCTTTCTGGGGGTTAAACTCGCTATCCGAGCTGAATAACAAATCTCGGAACCATGAGTGAGAGGTGATGACCGGGTATTGGTGTGCCTCAGCCAGATCCAGGGCAGCGTCGGTGGACTTTTCAGACATGTGGTCAATATCGATGATCATGCCGCGTTCCATCATTTCTTCCAGGAGGATGACCCCATACTGGTTCAGGCTGCGGACATTAGCGTGGCCACCGCCCGTTTTAGGCGCATCAACCGCCTCCACCAGATTGCGAACCCCAGGAATATGGTCGATTAAGGTATGGCGATGCATTGCCCGTTTGCGTCCTCCACTCATTGCCACCATGCGTTCAGCATCTTCAACCACATCACTATCCTGATCCAAACGATAGCGCACACCGGTCTGCCAGGCATCTTCCACCTCCCAACGTTCTCCGGTAATGAATACATTGACTGTTTCCAAAAAGCGCATATAGATCGCCGTACCGCCAAAGGCATTGTTGGTGAGGTGAATGGGTGTAATTTGGCGCACCCCCAAGGAATACAGCCAATCCAACTCAGCACCGATTAATAAACGCGCTTGCACAATATCACCCTGGCAAGCTTCTTCTAAGTCTTCCACACGCCGCCAATTGCCTAGAGAGTCCACTTCCACGCCCAGAACCACTGCTAGCTTATTTTCGCCAATAATCCTGCTGGCGTCTTGTGCCGAATAAGCAATCTGTAACCACCCGCTACCGGAACCACCACTCTGCTCGTCGATAAAATCTGCCATCGCTTTCATTGCGGCTAATTGAGTGGCTATCGCGCTACGGTCATCGGTCAGCAGGCGAGGGTTCGATTTGGTAGCCAGAAGCTCGTTATTAACCGCCAGGCAGGTGACCAGACGCAGCCCCCCCTGATAAGCTCGGTAGAGCCAATCGATGTAAGCTTGCTGGTGCACCAGGGTGGTGAAACGAGGCCAGATGATAAAATCAGGCCAGCCACCCCCTGCTGGGTGACCAAACTCCGGGTTGACATCGATCAAGCCCCCATGGATCGGCTCACACGAGGCCAGGGCGTACTGTATACCCTGCTGGCCGGGGTGTTCCGGGTCATAGGGAAGACCCCAGAAGGCGTTACCGCCGAATGCCAGATGTGCCATCAAATGTGCATGCAGGTCAGCAAATCCCCATAACGGAACTCCCGGATCTGCCTCCCAATAGTCTCCCCCGAGTGGCACTTTGGGCATTTTTACACCTTGGAATTCTTTTTCGCTCATTAAATCTCTCTCCTAAGTATATGGGTATTTAATACCTTTATTATCACATTCAAGTATAGCATAATACTACCTTCGCCGTGAGGGTTAACTCGCTCATGTTCTTAATACCATACTCCAGAAGGGTGAAGATGAAGCTGGCTTCCCGTGACCATTCGAAACGTCTACCTACTCCCACCTCAGATTCGATTGGCATTATTTACGCTGGGCGATAGATTTATGCGTTGCAGGAAGCACGATTTTCAGAATTCAAATCTTTACCCATTGTGACCAATGGTGTGGCTCCTTGTCTGCGTTAAGGCATTCATAGTTGGGTTGACACAATCTTGAGGGAATCCAGAAAATCAGTGAAGCTGATCTTACAACTGTATAAAATGAGGTCGAAAATATTCGTGTTGGATGCGTGTTTTAATTGGTAAGTTGGTACGCGAAGGGAGCAAATGAACTCCTTTAGCATTAGTTTATGCTATCTGCGCTACCCAATGGCATTGGCAAGCTTATCTTTACTCCTGTTGAATGATGATTGGTTTAAACTCACTTTCCCATCTTTTCTGAGTGGGAAGGTTATGGGGTTTTCTCTAATAACATCAATTACCGGTTTAGTAATGACATAGGTTGGTCAACTGTGGACTTGGAAAGAATTGCGACTCTCGCAGCCAGGCAGACTTATATTTCCTGGCATGGTTGTGGTTATCGTTGGGTCGACGTTATTGGGATTGGTATTTCTGATCCCCCTCATCCGATGGGCGCGATTGATGATCTCAACCTGTGGCGTGGCATTGCTTTTCAGTCTGGGTCTGGCGGGGATCATCATCACAAGCCTCTGACTCACCTTCCATTATTCCCATCTGGCGATGGCTTCACCAGCATAATATTCTGAGTGAGGTCGCTGGTTATTAATTGATTATGCCTGATTTTATAGATTGAGTATATTCAGCCAGACAAACTGGCCGAGTCGTTTCAGTACTGTTCGAGGATGATTGACGCCTGCTGATGTAAAATATTTGCAATCCCGGTAAATCACTCATTAATCTCCCCACCATAATCCACATAATCCACCAATCAGATCTTAATATTTTCTGAACATCCTCTGTATATACTTAAGCATAATCTTGCTAAAATTATAAAGAGCCCTTCGGAGGTATTGCATGTCTTGGAAAAGGCTGCTTTTATTCATTCTCGCGATTATCATCATTGGTGGGTCAGCGCTATTTGGTGCCATGGCGGGGGGAGTTATCGTGTACCGTTTGATGAGCCAGGTGCAGTCTGCCTCTGTTGCCACTCCAAGCCCATCAACTGTTGAGGTGCTACCTGCGAACAGCGAAAGCCAAACTTTGGTGGTCAATACCACCGATGTCGAAACTGCCATCACCCAGGCTGTCCAAAACGTGGGTCCATCGGTGGTAACCGTCGTCGCCACCATCCCCGGGCAACAATCCTTCTTCGGACCCACCGGTGATGAAACCTCCACCGGCAGTGGAATTATCATTTCTGCTGAGGGTTATATTCTGACTAATAATCACGTGATTGAGGGTGCGAATAAGTTCCAGGTCATATACTCCGATGGCAGCCAGCAGGATGCTACTCTGGTGGGCACGGACCAGTATTCAGATCTGGCTGTGCTTAAAGTAACCGCTACAATTCCAGCCGTAGCCACCCTGGGCAACTCAGACGCCCTCAACCCTGGCGAAACAGTCATCGCCATCGGTTCTCCGCTTGGTGACTTTAAGAACACGGTCACGGTCGGGGTGGTCAGCGCCACCGGGCGCTCGATAGACACCGGACTGGGGTACTCGATCGATGGCTTGATCCAAACCGATGCTGCCATTAACCAGGGCAACTCAGGTGGACCACTGGTAAATCTGGCTGGTGAAGTGATTGCTGTCAACACCCTGGTGGTCCGCAACAGTGGCACGGGCACAGTGGCGGAAGGGCTCGGGTTTGCGATCCCCATCAACACTGCCCGGGTTGTTTCTGAACAGATTATCCAAAATGGTTACGTTTCCCGCCCCTACCTGGGCATCAATTATCAGCCGATCACTCCGCGTGTGGCAGCCATCTACCGTTTACCCGTCCAATACGGGGTCTATATTACGGATGTAGCTGCCAACAGCCCGGCCAGCAAAGCCGGATTGCAGGTGGGGGACATCATCACTGGGATCGATAATACCTCCCTGGATGAGACCCATGCCTACATCAATACCCTGTTCCAGTATTCCGCTGGAGACACGGTGACACTGACGATCATGCGGAACGGCAGTCAAACTAAGGTGCAAGTCACCCTGGGTGAATCGGGTTCATAGGGATAATAGGAAACACTATTTAATTTGTAGGAGAATTCCCTTTGCTTCAAACGATGCGAACCTAAAATCTGCCACCATTGGGCTCTTCGATTTTCTGAGAGCCCAATTTTTTCCAACGCCACTTATCTGTAAATTAAAACAAAATATCCTGGAATATCACAATGATGTGTATCCAGCGGCCAACGTGATGATCGTAGCCACTGGGATGGCGTTGAGGATGGAAATGCGCGCTGCGATATTGGTTTCCATGATGATGGGAGAATATTCTATTTTCCTGCCGATTACACAGAAATTAAATCAAATAATTGAAATCAAATGGTGTTAGCTTCCAATCCTTTTTTAGCTGAGTCACAACTGTCAAATCAAAAATGCATGAAGGTGCATGAAATTCAATGGTAGATCAGGATAACCTGAAATAATTACCACGAGTGATAAGAATAAAGCTAATTAGGGGAAATAATGCATTGCCTTACAATTCCTTATTGACTTTGCCAGTATCCAACATATAATATATATGTTGGTGGGTGGGTAGTTCATCTATATTTTGATTTGCACTCTTTATTTTTTATTATTACTCACCAATAACAGTGGGAACAATGTAGGTGAGAATGAAGTCAAAATATTTAAGCCTTTATCCAATTAGCGGTTTTTTGTGGGTAGCGCTCCTGTTCACCTTG
>JBAPSY010000018.1:0-22932 GCA_049281855.1 Anaerolineales bacterium | reverse complement strand
AGAGATTGAATTTCAGGAGAGGTCACATAGGAGTCTTTGAAGATAAAAGTCTCTGTGCAGTGCTTGATCAAATAATGAGCCCCGACCGGATCCGCACCAAGGAAGCGCCGGTAACCTGATTGACTGTCGTAGATCACCAGGCATGATGCTACAAGGGGTAGCCACTCAGCCAACAAGTCGTGAGAGACAGGGACATCTTCTTCCACATTATCTATGATCAAATGCTGGTAGGAATTCGTAAGATATTCCTTGCACACCTGAGATTTCCAGAGATGATGCCAGAAAATTTCAATCTGTAATGAAAAATCCAACAAATTATGCTGGAGGCAATATTCACGGAACAGGGAGGCACAGGATTGAGCATCTTCATATACCCGCGATTGCCCTGGCTCACCTGACCAGGCAGTCTTTAATCTCTCACCGATTTCTTGATAGGGGAAGCCTACAACAGCTGCCTTGTTAAGGTTATCGATGATTTGACTATAGATGCGGTTGCGATCAATGGTGACGGACCCAAACAAACCCTCGCTTAGGAGTGGTTGAACGATGCGCGCCATAAAATATTGTGCAGTCTCGAGGTTCAGGAAAGTGGGTGGAATTTCAGGTCTCGAAAACCCTACTTTTTCAGCAATCACCGGCCAATATAGATCCACCATTCGTTGAGCTAAACCGCTGATGGTGACCACATTCGCCATTCCACCGGCAACAACCCCAGGTGTATTCATGGCTTGAAGGTATGGTGTGCCTAAGGTGCGTTGAGGGACAAGTACCAGGATCGAGTTGCCTGGTACCCCAACACTCATCAATTGAAGCATTCGCTCTATCCCGACGGTCGTTTTCCCTGAACCCGCTGGTCCCTCGAGGAATATTTTTGCCGTGATCGGGAGTTGAATTACCTGCTGTTGGTTTGTGCTAATAAGAGGTATAAGCATGCTGTATCAAACAATTTAGTAAACTTGTTCTGGTTTCCGCTCAAGTAATTTATCCAACAAGATGCTGACGATAAAGGCAAGAATCGAGGCTGAAAACCCCGCGATATGGCTGATTACCGGTGAATTCCAAGCATGATAGGCAGCCATATTTACATAAGGTCCAATCACTGCACTCAACATAAATGCAGACCGTACGGGTCTATCGATGCCGATCCTTGCCATAAATCGGATGATCAACATCGTAGCGAAAGTTAATGATAAACCGACACCAATAAATATGAGTGAGCCAAATCCATTTTTAAGATTAAATCCAAACATGGCTGTTAATGAGGATGACCAAAATAATATAAACATCCCAACGAAAAAATAACCCAGGGTGGTTGAAGCTCGTGGTCTATCCAGGGATTTCATCCATTTTTTCGCAGCGGATTGCATGGATGCATCAATCTTTCTGTCAGGTGATCGCATGGTTTTACTCCGAATTCATCCTGAGTAGTACGCTTTGGCAATTGTATTCCATATATTCTGAACACACAATTGAGATATTTACGATTGAATTCCAGGAGGCTTAAAATCAAAATCTCCTTTAGTTAAACCAAAGGAGATTTTGAACATCATCCAATCTGGTCGGGGCGCCGAGATTTGAACTCGGGACCTCACGGACCCGAACCGTGCGCTCTAGCCGGGCTGAGCCACGCCCCGAACGTGTGGGATTATAATCTAGCCAATCAGCTTTGGCAAGTACCAGAGGTGACGACCAGCTTTACCATTATGAACATTGAATATTTAAATTGGAATATACAGTTTTATGAGAAAAATGATATCATCTAGCAGTCTTATTTCGCATCGTGAATTTTTATCAGGAGGCATACTGTGAGCGATAGTAACAAAAAAGTACGGGTAGCGATCATTGGTGTTGGTAATTGTGCTTCTTCCTTGGTTCAAGGGGTACATTTTTATCGAGAAGCGAAGGAAGATGAGAAAATTCCTGGAATTATGCATGTAAACCTTGGTGGATATCATATCCGGGATATAGAGTTTACTGCGGCATTTGATGTGGTGGATACCAAGGTCGGGAAGGATTTATCAGAAGCGATTTACGCCTTCCCGAATAACACATATAAATTTGTGGATGTACCAAAATTGGACATACCGGTTTCACGAGGGATGACCCATGACGGCTTGGGGAAATACCTCTCCCAGATCCTGAAGAAAGCACCCGGACCGACTGCAGATATCATTAATATCTTAAAGGAAACCAAAACGGATGTGGTAATTAACTATCTGCCCGTTGGTTCAGAAATGGCAACGAAGTGGTACGTCGAACAGATATTGGAAGCCGGGTGTGCGTTGGTTAATGCCATTCCCGTTTTTATTTCCAGCTCGGAATACTGGTCGAAGCGGTTCCGCGAGCGAAATTTACCGATCATCGGAGATGACATTAAAAGCCAGGTGGGAGCAACCATTTTGCATCGAGTATTGACGAGTCTTTTTGTTGATCGAGGAGTTAAGGTGGACCGGACTTACCAATTAAATTTTGGTGGCAATACCGATTTCCTAAACATGCTTGAACGTGAGCGGCTAGAATCGAAGAAGATATCAAAAACAGGCGCAGTGACGAGTATGCTGCCCTATACCCTTCCTGATACAGATATACACGTTGGTCCAAGTGATTACGTCCCTTGGCTGACCGACCGAAAATGGTGCTACATCAGGATGGAAGGAACCACGTTTGGTAATGTCCCGCTGAATCTAGAAGCAAAGCTAGAAGTTTGGGACTCCCCTAATTCTGCTGGAGTGGTGATTGATGCGGTCCGGTGTGCCAAACTAGCCTTAGATAGATCGATTGCAGGTCCACTGATTGGACCATCTTCATATTTTATGAAAACACCCCCCAAACAATTTAAGGATGATATCGCCCGTGAGATGACCGAAGCGTATATCCGTGGTTCTGAGTAGGCATGGTATAATTTGCACGCTCAAACAGGATGTAGATTCATTCAACGGTAATCTAGCAGGAGTATTGATATGTCTGGACATTCACATTGGGCTACCATTCGGCGCAAAAAGGGTGCTGCCGATGCCAAACGTGGTCAGGTATTTACGCGCTTGGCGCGAGAAATTGCTCTCGCTGCCCGGGTTGGGGGAGGGGATCCAGGTACGAATGTCAGTCTGGAATTCGCCATTGCGCGTGCACGGGCTCAGAATATGCCCAAAGATAATATTGAGCGAGCCATCAAGCGCGGTACTGGTGAGGGTAAGGAAGGTGGCGAACTTGAACAAGTGTATTACGAAGGATATGCAAACCACGGTGTGGCTTTAATGATCGAGGTGGTTACAGACAATCGAAATCGAGCCGTTGCTGAGATTCGCCATACCCTAACGCGAAACGGTGGAACTATGGCTGAAGCAGGTTCCGTAGGATGGCAATTCAATCGGTCTGCGTACTTCTCGTTTCCTGGAGAAGGAGTCGATCAAAATAAGGTCTTCGAGCTAGCGGTTGAGGCCGGGGCTGATGATGTTATATTTGATAAAAGCACGATTGAGATCATCGGCCCTGTAGAATCTTTCAAGTCGATTTTGGATAGCTTAACCAGTGCTGGAATTCAGCCAGAAGATGCAGGATTACGATTAATCCCCAAGAACGAAATCGAATTAGACCCTAATGCCACAGTACAGGTGATGCGTACGATAGAAGTGCTCGAGGAACTTGATGACGTCCATGAAGTATTTTCTAATCTAACCATTTCAGATGAAGCGATGGCGAAGCTGGAGGAAGATTAATTTATTAGGCTAGGATGATCACCTTAGGGATAGACCCAGGGACTGCGATTACTGGTTTTGGGATAATAGAAGAAGAACAAGATGGTTGTCTCAAGGTCTTGGACTTTGGGGTGATCCGAACCAGTGCAGATCTTTCTCACGCTGATCGATTAGCTCATCTTTATAAACGTATAACGGAGCTTATTCTTCTCCACCATCCTGAAATGGGAGCAGTGGAGAAGTTGTTTTTTGAGCGAAACGTACGGACTGCTTTGAATGTTGGACAGGCAAGGGGAGTTGCTTTACTCGCCATGGCGGAGTCAAAATTACAGATTGGTGAATATACGCCCATGGAGGTCAAGCAGGCAGTAGCTGGTTACGGTGGAGCGGACAAGAATCAGGTGCAGCAAATGGTGAAGATGATCCTGGGACTGGAAACCGTCCCGCAACCCGACGATGCTGCGGATGCCTTGGCTGTTGCAATATGCCACATCCATAGCGCAAAAATACGCAACTTATATAATGAAAATGACAAATGAAAAATGGAGCCAGATTGGTGAGTAAAATCCCCTCGATTGAATTACTCTCCTCAATGCATTGGGAAGATTACGAATTGTTAGATACTGGAAACAGTCTTAAGCTGGAACGTTTTGGTCAATACAAATTTGTTCGTCCAGAACACCAGGCGGCATGGAAACCTGCATTATCCACGAAAGAATGGGAGAAAGCCAATGCTGAGTTTCGACCTACCAATGATGAAAGTGGAGGAAATTGGCAATTTAATCGGCCCATTGAGCCACAATGGGAAATGCATTACAAGGATTTGGCTTTCATGGCTCGCACGAGCAATTCCAGGCATTTGGGGGTGTTCCCAGAACAAGCTACACATTGGGATTGGATCCGAGAACAAGTATCCTCACACCCCAAACCCGTAAATGTGTTGAATTTATTCGGGTACACTGGGATAGCTTCGCTGGCAGCGGTCAAAGCTGGTGCGAATGTGACCCATTTGGATGCCTCCAAAAAAACCGTACTATATGCAAAGGAAAACCAACTGCTCTCAGGTTTGGGTGATAAATCTATCCGTTGGATCATCGATGATGCGGTGAAGTTTGTTATGCGCGAAAGTCGTCGAGGTGTACGTTATGAAGGAATTATCCTGGATCCACCTAAATTTGGGCGAGGACCAAAGGGAGAAGTGTGGGAATTCTTCAAAATGCTGCCATATTTGCTCCAGGAAATCAGACCCGTATTAGCCACGAGGCCATTATTTCTGGTGATTACCGCTTATGCGATAAGAGCATCAGCACTCTCGCTGCACTATTCAATCCAGGAAATGATGAGTAGTTACACGGGAACATTATCATCAGGAGAATTGGTTCTCAACGAAAAAAGTGCTGGTAGAATTCTATCCATGGCAATAACTTCTCGCTGGTCTGCTCTAGGATGATTTGTAACTGGTTATCAGGAGGATAAAAATGATTTCCATTCTTCATGGAAACGTCATTTCACAGGAAACCGACGGCATTATTGTAGATGTTAATGGGATAGGTTTTCATGTAATGGTGCCTAATTACTTAAGGGATCGCCTTCAACCTGGGGAGCCCATCTATTTGTACACAAAAATGATCGTGCGGGAGGATGCCTGGCTCTTATGTGGGTTCGAGACAAAAGAGGGACGTGAAGTGTTCGATCTATTATTGAGCGTCAATGGCATAGGTCCACGCCTAGCCATGAGCATTCTTTCGACGCTTTCCCCGGATATAATTCGCCGGGCAGTATTTAATGAGCAAGCGGATGTATTCAGTCGTGTTCCGGGAATTGGTAATAAAACAGCTCAAAAAATTGTGCTCCATTTGCAGGATCGACTCCCTTCCACTGAAGGATTAGCTCCATTTTCCAAGATCAGTGATGTGGACACCGAGGTTTTGGCAGCCCTTACCGGTTTAGGCTACAGCCTGGTTGAGGCACAAGCTGCATTACAGTACATCCCGCGGGAAACACCCCAAGATGTTGAAACGCGATTGCGCATCGCGTTACAATATTTTTCAACACCATAAATATTCATCACATTCTGTAAAGAGAATTCCATTTGAAGGTTTCCTGAAACCGATAATTAACTTGGTCGAGGGAAATATCTCGTATTGCATCGCCGAGAATTTCACTCCAAGAACACTAACTTATCATACGGATTTACTCAGATTCTTCCAAAAGCACCTTTATACTATCCATTATGCGTTAATCCAAATTTGACGAGAGGGGATAAATGGGAGATTATATGCTATACTTTTCACATTCGCCAAAGTGGGTTAGTTATATTTTTCACTGCGGGATAATATTATTATATTCATTTTAGTCACTTAAATTGGATAATGGATGTGTATGAAATAGTCTCTGATATTATGTAAGTTCACCTGCGATCTGGTCAAGTTTGAAAAGAAGTGATTTATGAATTTAGAAATTAACGTCCCCAGTAATTTTATTCACCCCGATCCAATCCCAATCATTAAGGTAAAAGGTTCCCATAGGGATATCGGCCGTCAGATTGGAGAGGGGTTCCGAGAGCAAATACAACACCACTTACAGAATACGCGTGAGCTGATCAATACAACCTATGAATCCCTTGAGCTTGATTGGGATGGAGCCAAGATGCAAGCACGCAAATATATCCCTTTTGCTCAGGAGCGATACCCTGAATACGTAGATGAACTGTATGGGTTATCCGAGGGAGCTAATGTTGATTTTGATGATGTTGGGGTGGTTAACGCGCTTGAAGCCGTGACGATGGATGCGTTGCATCTCAGCAAGTGTACCAGTATGGCATTAAGTGAAACCAAAACTGCTGATGGTCATGTTCTAATCGCCCATAATGAAGATTGGATCCCTGAAGATGAACCTGATGTTTTCTTAATTCATGCAGAGCCGGATGAAGACCCGCCATTTCTTGCCATGACGTATGGTGCGTTATTACCAAATATTGGGTTCAATGCGTACGGAATTGCCCAATGTTGTGATTCTGTTTATCCAAACGACAGCCGAATTGGGATCCCGCGTTTGGTTGTATCACGCGCAGTTCTGGCAGCCAAGACTCCCAGCGAAGCTATCCGGCGAACACTCATTCCACGAAGGGCAGCGGGATATAATCACCTGCTTGCCCATGAGAGCGGAGAAATTTACAGCGTGGAAGTGTCGTCCAGGAAGTTTGCCATCCTGTCTGCTCAAGATGGGTATATGGTGCACACAAATCATTACCTGGATTCCAATATGCAGATGATCGAATATGAACCCGATGAGCTCATCTCCACACGCGTTCGCTATTTTCGAGCCGATCGATTATTAAGAGAGTCGAATCAACATACGATCAAAACGCTTCAGACCATTCAGCGAGACCATATTAATTTCCCTAATTCCATATGTAATCACGCTGAAGATGACATGGATCCTCTTGATCGTGAGAAAACTGTGAATTCGATGGTAATCGATCTCACTGCACGTGCGATGCATATTGCCTGGGGTAACCCATGTGCGAACCCCTACCATACATATTATCTAGATGCGTAATGGTATAATCTTTTCAATGGTCGAAATTAGCATGCCAGACGCCCCTAGCCAATAGATACCAGGAGCTAAAATTGGCATTTAATCCCCTCAATTGGCTTTTAGGTTTCTTTTCATTGGATATTGGTATTGACCTGGGTACCGCGAACACCCTGGTTAATGTGCGCGGGAAGGGTATTGTGATCAATGAGCCTTCTTGGGTGGCGATCGATAAACGGACTAGAATTCCCTTAGCCATAGGAGCCGAAGCGAAGGAGATGATGGGGCGAACACCGCCCAACGTGATAGCTATTCGCCCTCTTCGTGATGGAGTAATATCCGAATTTGAAATCACCCAGGCAATGCTTGAGTATTTTATCGAGAAAGCCCACCGGCAGAGCATTGTCCCAGTCCCGAGACCACGGGTGGTGGTGGGAATCCCTTCTGGTGCAACAGAGGTTGAGAAACGTGCAGTTTATGATGCAGCCATGTCTGCCGGAGCCCGAGAAGCTGGTTTAATCGAAGAGCCAATGGCTGCCGCTTTGGGAGCAGGTTTGCCTGTCAACGAAATTCGTGGGAGTATGGTCATCGATATTGGAGGCGGAACATCTGAAGTTGCCGTGATAGCCATGGGAGGCATTGTCATCTCACGTTCTTTGCGCGTTGCAGGTGACGAATTGGATCAAGATATCGTGCAATATATGCGCAATAAATATAATTTACTAATTGGCGAACGTATCGCTGAACAAGCTAAAATTGCGATTGGGTCAGCATATCATCTGCCTGAGGAAAAAACCGTCGTTTTACGTGGTAGAAATTTGGTTACCGGACTGCCAGAAAGCGTGGAAGTATCGTCCGTCGAAATACGCGAAGCCATTTCAGTTTCGGTGAACACCATCGTCGATACAGTGAAAGATGCAATGGATGAGACTCCTCCTGAGATTATTGCGGATTTAATGGAAGTTGGAGTATGCCTTTCTGGTGGTGGTGGATTGTTGCAAGGATTGGATCGAAGATTAACCGAAGAATTGAAAATCCGCGTCTGGGTTGCAGAAGACCCAATGAGCTGTGTCGCAAGGGGTGCAGGATTAGTCCTCGAGGATTATGAGCATCTACACCATTTATTAACCAGCCTGGAGCGCTCGACCGACGGAAGACACAGCTAGGATGGTTCATAATGGAGCGGATCAGGTATGATTACATGCATACCAACGTCCATTAGATAAGTGACCCCGATATCATGAAAACAAATTCACCGCGTTCGATGCAATTATTTGTGTTCTTGTTATTAGCCTTGGGATTAGTTGGCTTGGCTCTCGGCGGATACCTCACGCCCCTTTCCCGAATATTTATAAACCCCATCGTTTCAGCTCAAACCTGGCTAGCGAAGCGCTACCAAGCAGTCCAAAGCTTGATCACCCAACCAGAAGATGTCACCACCTTGCGGCAACAAAATTCCGCTTTAGAGGCGGAGAATTCACGATTACAGGTTCAAATCGTTGAGCTGCAACAACAGGTTACCGAATCTCAAGTACTTTCGACCTTGGTTGACTATGAACGGAGACATGTTGAAAACCAATATACTGCTGCCTCTGTGATTGCTCGCGATATTAGTCCCTTCATGCATTATGTGATTATTGATCGGGGTTCTGATGATGGACTGAGAAAAGGTATGCCAGTCATCACACAAAAAGGATTGGTAGGTAGTATAGCTGCTGTTACTGCTGGAGCAGCTAGAGTACAGCTCATCAATGATCCTGGCTCAAGCATAAATGTAATCCTGCAGCAATCAGATATTGAAGCAGTACTCAATGGTCAAATCACTGGTGAAATCGAATTGGATATGATCAACCAGAATGCGACCATCCAACCCGGAGACTTGGTAATGACATCTGGTTTGGGGGGAAATTATCCTGCAAACCTCGTTATTGGACAGGTGATGACAATAAAAAATGAAGCCTCTGCCCTTTTTCAAACAGCAAGCGTTCAGCCGGCAGTGGATTTCTCACAGCTTGAGATCGTATTGATCATCACCAACTTCCAGCCGGTTGATATATCCCCCTTAGTCCCGACACCAAGCACACCTTGATTAAACTAAAATGATAAATTTGGTTGGCCTAATCCTTTTTGGGATTTTGGCCATTATCCAGAGTACAATTATCAGCACCATGCCGTTATTGAACGGGACGGTAGATTTAATCCTGTTGTTTATTGTTGCATGGGCTCTTCAGGATCGGGTAGCCTCAGCTTGGCAGTGGTGTTTGATTGGAGGCATATTTGCGACCTTGTATTCAGCGTTACCATTCGGTTCATTTATTATTGCTTATATTCTCTGTGTGGGAATCGCCCGATTGTTGAAACGAAGGATTTGGAAAGCTCCATTTTTAGCAATGTTAGCTGCAATATTCATCTGTACGCTTGTTGTTCAACTTATATCTCTGGTTAGCCGGATATTTATGGGAGTTAGCATCCCTTTAATAAACGTCCTCAATTTAATCCTTCTACCAAGTTTATTGTTAAATCTTATCCTGGCAATCCCAGTATTTTCGATTATACATGACATGGCAAGTTGGTTGTATCCAGAAGAGTTGGAAGTATGAAAAGTTCAGCTGCTTTAAAAAATATGGTTGCAACGTGGAGGATTATCCTATTTGGGGGAATTTTAATCGTCATTTTTTTGATTTACATAGGTCGTTTATATAACCTACAAGTTATACAGTATTCTGACTGGCTGGCAAAGTCAAATGAAAACCGGACACACGAAATTAATTTACCCTCTACCCGAGGAATGATATATGATCGTTATGGATATATCTTAGCAAGAAATATTCCTTCATACAACGTTGTGATCACACCTGCATTTTTACCTGATGACGAGGGGGAGGTTCAGAAGATCTATCGAGCCTTATCTGATCTCGCCGGTATACCGGTCAATCGTGGGGAGGTCTCTACTGAAAATCCATATGTCCCTTGTATTTCTGATCACGGCATCACACAGATTGTCATTTATGGTGAAACAACTGCGCCTTATGAACCTGTAAAAATAGCCTGTGATGTTAAACAACAAGTCGCTTTAGCAATTCAAGAGAATGAGACCAATTGGCCAGGTGTTGGTATTGATGTGGTACCGGTTAGAGATTACCCAACGGGGTCACTGACTGCATCTATCATAGGATTTCTCGGTCCGATCCCAGCCATCGAGGAAGACTACTATCGCGCGATGGGGTTTGTTCCCAACCGTGATAAAGTTGGTTATGCAGGTGTTGAGCTCTACTTCCAAAATTTATTGGCAGGAGAAAACGGTCACAGGGTGGTTGAATGGGATATCGCAGGACAGATCCTGGATGATTTAGTGCCGCTTGTATCGTCGACACCCGGCTCAAGTATCGTGCTAACCATTGATACACGCTTTCAGCAGGCAGTACAGTCGATTTTGATAGATGAGATCAACGATTGGAATAAATCCTTCGGTGAAGAACGGTATACGAGTGGCGCTGTGATTGCAATGAACCCTCGCACTGGAGAGATTCTCGCCATTGTCAATTACCCAACTTATGAAAATAACCGCATGGCGCGTATTATCCCTGCATATTATTATGAGCAGCTCATCTCTGATAAACGCAATCCTTTGTTGAACCTGGCAGTTGGAACCGAATTACCGGCAGGTTCAGTATTCAAACTTGTTACTGCGACGGGTGGATTGAATGAAGGCGTGGTCACACCTGATGAAATTATCAAAACCCCCGGGAAAATAACCGTTACAGAACGATATTACGCAAATGATCCGGGAAGACCAAGGGACTTTGTCGATTGGATTTACAGGACGAGACCCGAAGGATTTGGTCAATTGGATTTCGTTCATGCCATTGCCAATTCAAGCAATGTTTACTTTTATAAGGTTGGTGGAGGTTATCAAGATGAAGTCAATCCAGGTTTGGGGATTTGCCGGCTCGGTACATACGCACGCGCTTTAGGATATGGTACGCTCCCGGATGGATATGCAAGTTTGCCAAGTGGTTATAAGACCCCCGAAATAGAACTTCCGGATGTGGCCTCTGGACTAATCCCAGATCCGGACTGGAAACGCATCAATCAAGGTGAAAGCTGGTCAACCGGTGACACATATATTTCCAGCGTAGGTCAGGGGTATGACCTAGCCTCACCCTTGCAAGTATTATTATCGGCTGCAACTGTCGCTAATGGTGGGAAATTAATGGCTCCGACGCTATTGTACGAAGTCTTGGACAGTGAAGGGAATATCATCCAGCCATTTATGCCGCATTTACGTTGGGACCTTACGGTTGACCCGGTTATTCAGGTTTACGAGGATAATACAATCCGTGGTTGCCAGCTTACAGGTGAAATGAAAACTGTGCAACCCTGGGTGTTTGATGAGATAAGGACTGGAATGCGTTTAGCTGTAATAGAGGGAACGCTTAAATCAGAATTCACGAATGTGAATATTGCCGCAGCCGGAAAAACTGGCACGGCTGAGTATTGTGATGAATTCGCCAAAGCTAAAAATTTGTGTGAGCCCGGTAACTGGCCATCCCACGCCTGGACAGTGGCATTCGCTCCATATGAAGACCCAGAAATTGCGGTGGTCGCATTCGTTTATAACGGTCAGGAAGGCTCCACCGTCGCAGGACCAATCGTCCGGCGGGTTCTTGAAGCATATTTTGAATTAAAATCTGCGGATAGCGCGGTAAATCCTTAGCTTATTAAATTATCGATCTGCTTGATGCTATAATCGTTCGAATTGTTTCCGGATTGGAATGTGATTGTGATCTAGGCGATGCTTATTGTAAAGTTCTTTTTTTGGTAGGTAGCTTTTGAGTGAGTGAATGAGTCAAACTAACTGGCGTCACTTTGATTTTTGGTTGTTAGGGGCTGTTGCCCTGATGACCATCTTTGGCATCACAATGATCCGTTCTGCCGTTGCTGGAAATATCGAGCTGGAGGCAACAAATCTTGTTCAACGTCAATTGATTTTTGCGGTTTTGGGTTTCATCGTTGTTTTTTTTGTATCTGCGATGGATTACCACTTGTGGGCTTCTGTCAGCCGTCCGATGTATATCATCACAGTGATTTTCTTGGGTGCATTGACTATTGCGGGACAGGCTTTGTACGGATCAGCACGTTGGTTTGACACTGGCGTTATTCTTATTCAACCCTCTGAAATAGCGAAAATTGTGGTGATCCTGGTGCTATCTGATTTCTTCGCCAGAAATATTGATAAACTTGACAACCTCGCCTGGATTGGACGCAGTCTATTATACACATTGGGGATTGTGGTGTGGATCATCCTTCAACCTAACTTGAGCACTTCACTGGTTATTATAGCTATATGGTTCAGCCTACTTTGGGCGAGTGGGTTGAAACTCAAATACCTACTATTCTTTGGAGGTATTGGTTTAGTCGCTCCTTTTGCTGCGTTTCCATTTTTAGCAGATTATCAAAAGCAAAGGATCTTGAATTTCATATTTTCCGATCCAAATGCTACCCAAGGAGAGACGTACAATATTCAGCAGGCCTTGATAAGTATAGGTTCAGGTGGGTTGTTAGGAAAAGGTTATAACCAAGGTACGCAGGTCCACTTGAGATTTCTCAAGGTACGCTGGTCAGACTTTATCTTCTCTGCAACCGCTGAGGAGTTTGGTTTTATCGGTTCAGTTCTGATTATGCTCCTGCTCTTGTTTATCATATATCGCTGCTTACGGGTTGCTAGATTATCAAGGGATACATTTGGGGCATTAATTGCTTATGGTGTGGCGGTATTATTGGCGTTTCAAGGAATGGTTAATATTGGAGTTAATTTAAAGCTATTGCCTGCGACGGGTCTGCCATTACCATTCATCAGTTATGGAGGAAGCTCATTACTCTCACTATTGCTAGGGGTGGGTTTGGTGGAGAGTGTGATCTTGCGCCATAAACCGCTTGAGTTTTAATCATTATCGGGGAATACTCGAACTACATCGCGTAGATGTTTTATTAACATTGGGAGAAATACATTGAATCAAAAAAATCCGGTTTGTGTCCGTTTTGCACCTTCACCGACAGGGTCTACTCACCTCGGAAGCGGTCGTACTGCGCTGTACAATTATCTATTAGCCCGGCAAACTGATGGAAAGTTCATATTACGGATTGAGGATACCGATCAGAAGCGGTACGTCCCAGGAGTGGAAAAAGAGCTGATTGATAGCTTACACTGGTTGGGAATAGATTGGGATGAAGGACCAGGAATCGGAGGCCCTCATGCACCCTATCGCCAGAGTGAACGGAGGGAAATTTATCAAGAATATGCCCGTAAGCTTATTGAGGCTGGGCATGCTTATTATTGTTTTTGCAGCCCGGAGCGCTTGGAAACGGTGCGTAAAGAGCAGTTGAGCCGTAAGGAAAATCCTCGTTATGATGGATTATGCCGGCGGTTAGACCCCGGTGAAGCTCAGGCTCGCGTATCCAATGGCGAGCGACATGTCGTGCGATTTAAAATACCTGAATCAGGCTCGGTGACCGTGCATGATTTAATCCGAGGCGATATTACGGTCGAAAATTCTGCTTTAGATGATTATGTCCTAATAAAATCGGATGGGTTGGCTTTATACCATTTAGCCGCCATGGTAGATGACCACTTGATGGGGATAACGCATGTCATTCGCGGGTCAGAATGGTTATCTACTTTCCCACTTCATGTCCAAATAATCAATGCTTTCGGTTGGCAAGAACCGCAATGGGTTCATCTTTCGGTTTTTCTCAAACCGAGTGGCAAAGGGAAGATGAGCAAGCGTGATGCCTCACAGCTCATCAAAGATGGGCATTCAATATTTATAAAAGATTTGGAAACTTTGGGTTACATCCCCGAAGGGGTGGTTAATTGGGTCGCTTTAATGGGCTGGAGCTATGATGATCGAACAGAGTTATTTAGCATGAGGGATCTGATTGATAAATTTAATCTGGCACATCTAAACCCCTCGCCTGCAGCGATCAACTTCACGAAGCTCGATTATTTCAATGGCTTGCATATTCGAAATCTCACCAGAGAAGACCTGGCACACCGGCTTGCACCTTATGTTGCGATTGCTGGATACCAGTTTGATGAAGACAGACTCTACCGAGCCATACCAATTATCCGAGAACGACTGGTGACGCTGGATGATGTGATCCCGGTAGCCGGATTTTTCTTTAAAGATGTTGTCACAGCTAACCCAAATGACTTGATTGGAGATGATCTAACGCCAGCAGAATCAGTAAAAGTTGCCAGGAAGGCATATGAAATCCTGGTTTCTTTACCGCAAATCAACAAAGACCTGGCAGAACCTCCGATGCGGAACCTTGTGGAAGAACTAGCGCTTACGGCTGGACAGGTTTTTGGAATCTTAAGAGTTGCCGTGACTGGTCAAAAGGTCAGCCCGCCACTTTTTGAGAGTATGGAGATTATTGGGAAAGACAAGGTTCTGGAACGAATTCAATCCGCAATTGATGCGCTCGAGAAAATGTAAAACCTATAAGCAAACTTGTAACAGACTGGACGCCAAGGGATGGGCATGGTAAAATTTTTTCTGTTAATTACTGGGGGCTCGTCTAATGGTAGGACAGCAGACTCTGGATCTGTATGTAGAGGTTCGAATCCTTTGCCCCCAGCCAAAGATCAAACACCCCGTCAGTCTGATCCGGGGTGTTTTGATAAACTTGGAAGGAGGATTTAAATGACTGAGATACCATCCAACACTCCGAGTAACTTTATACGTGAAGCGGTCATTGAAGATATTCAATCCGGGAGATTTTCCGGGAAGGTGCATACCCGATTCCCTCCTGAGCCAAACGGCTATCTGCACATTGGACATGCAAAAGCATTCACGATTAATTTTGGTATTGCACTTGAATTCAGCGGAAAATGCAATTTGCGTTTCGATGATACCAACCCAGTTAAAGAAGACGTTGAATATGTTGAGTCGATAAAAGAAGATATACACTGGTTGGGTTTCGATTGGGAAGAACGCCTGTACTTTGCCTCCGACTATTTCGAGCAGCTCTTTGAATTCGCGATAAAGCTTATAAAAAAGGGCAAAGCATATGTGGATGATCTGAGCGCAGAGGAGATCAGGGAGTATCGCGGCACTTTGACCGAGACTGGGAAAAATAGTCCATATCGCGAACGAACGATCGATGAGAATCTGGACTTGTTTGAACGCATGCGAAAGGGTGAATTTCTGGATGGCGCCCGCGTTTTAAGAGCAAAAATCGACATGAGTTCTGGGAATATGAACTTGCGCGATCCAGTCATGTACCGGATTTTACATTCCACGCATCACCGAACCGGAGATGACTGGAGTATCTACCCCATGTATGACTTTGCACACGGGCAATGCGATTCGATCGAAGGGATCACTCACTCATTATGCTCGCTAGAATATGAGAATCACCGCCCGTTATATGATTGGTTCCTGGATGAATTGGAAATCTACCATCCGCGCCAAATAGAATTTGCACGCCTTAATCTTGGCTACACGGTCATGAGCAAAAGAAAATTATTAACCCTGGTTAAAGATGGGTATGTGCGGGGTTGGGATGATCCACGCATGCCGACCCTGTCTGGACTCAGGAGACGGGGCTATTCACCAGAGGTAATCCGAAAATTCCTGGATGCTGTGGGTGTGGCGAAACATAATAATCTAGTCGATATTGCTCTATTGGAAGCCTTCGTGCGGGATGAACTCAACCTCAATACAAATAGAGTCATGGGTATTATACATCCTCTAAAGATTGTGATTGACAATTACCCACTCGGTCAGGTAGAGGAATTGGAGGCGGTTAATAATCCTGAAGATCCTAGCGCAGGCACACGCAAAGTGAAATTTTCCAAGGAAATATTCATCGATCGCGACGATTTTCGGGAGGATCCTCCGAAAAAATATTTCCGTCTAGCACCTGGTAGGGAAGTCAGGTTGCGGTATGGGTATTTTGTCAAGTGCGTCAAGGTCGTTAATAATCCTAATACGGGAGAAATCATTGAGTTGCACTGCACGTATGACCCCACTACGCGTGGCGGTTATGCTCCGGATGGGCGCAAGGTGCAAGGGACACTTCATTGGGTCTCTGTAGAGAACGCGATTGATGTCGAGGTAAGGTTATATGATCGTTTGTTCACAAAGGCTGATTTGAACGATTTGGACGAGGGATCTGAATTTCTCGATTATATCAACCCCGATTCACTACACGTCATCGAACGATGTAAGGTTGAAGCTAGCCTTACTACTGCAACTCCTGGAATGCGATACCAATTTGAGCGAGAAGGATATTTTATTGTGGATCCGGATTCAACCCAAGCGAAGCTTGTATTCAACCGGATTGTTCCCCTCCGCGACACATGGGCAAAAATCGAAGAAGCCCAAAAGAATCCTCGAATTTAAAATTCAGGTATACCTAGGTTCAGCTTGTTACTATCTGCTGTAGCTTGAGGTTTTTATAAGGAAGGTAATATGTGCGGAATCGTCGGTTATATAGGACCTCAGAATGCCACCCCAATTATATTAAATGGACTGAAAAAGCTCGAATATCGGGGATATGACTCGGCAGGACTGGCAGTGATCCAAAACAATCATATAGAGGTACGCAGGGATGTGGGGAAATTAGATAAGTTAGTGGAACTTGTTTCAAAGATCCCGGTTACAGGTCATGTGGGGATTGGTCACACCCGTTGGGCTACACATGGTGAGCCAAGTGCACGTAATGCACACCCTCATATTGGGATGACGGGCAATGTGGTCGTGGTGCATAACGGAATCGTGGAAAATTACCTGGAATTGCGTAATGAGCTCACTGAGGAAGGTGTCATATTCAACTCTGATACAGATACTGAAGTAATCGTCCAATTGGTGGAGCGTTTTGAATCAATGGGTGCAGGGTTGGTCGAAGCCACTCAGAATGCCTTACGGCAGATTAAAGGTGCGCACGGGATTGTATTAATGTCTGCATTTGAACCGGATAAAATCGTAGCCGCCCGGATTGGGAATGCCGGAGGTGTGGTTATCGGAATTGGCGATAACGAAATGTTCATCGCTTCCGATTTGCCAGCGATCCTCGAACACACGCGCCGAGTGGTTTTTTTGGAATCGCGCCAGATGGCAATCGTCTCTACGGCAGGTTTAATGGTCCAGACATTGGAAGGTAAAACTGTTAAATACAAGGAGCAGGTTGTCGCGTGGGATCCAATTTCAGCTGAAAAAGGTGAGTACCGGCACTTCATGCACAAGGAAATCAATGAGCAAGTACGCTCGCTGACGGATACCATCGCTGGTCGGGTCGATTTTGAGTGTGGATCGGTACGACTACCCGAGTTAAACCTGACCGCGGAGTTTGCCAGGCAAATCCAAAAGATATTTATCACTGCTTGTGGCACTGCATCCCATGCTGGCATGATAGGTAAAATTCTAATAGAGCGGATTGCGCATGTACCAACGCAACTGGAGATTGCCTCAGAATTTCGATATGGTGACCCAATAATTGACAGAAATACAGTCGTACTGGCAATCAGCCAATCTGGCGAAACTGCAGACACACTGGCAGCGATGGAGGAGGGCAGGAAGAAAGGAGCGACATTATGGTCAATCGTGAATGCAATTGGAACCCAGGCAATGCGCATAGCCGATGGATACATCTCAATGCAGGCTGGGCCCGAGATCGGCGTTGCCTCGACTAAGGCATTTACTGCCCCGATTGTCGATCTTTATATGCTGGCAATTCTAATCGCTGATCTGCGTGGGACTTTGGATGAGAAATCCAGGCAATCCTTGGTAACCAAGTTACTGACGATCCCCGACCTGGTAGGAAAGTGCCTGGATCGTCAAAAAGACGTGGAAGAGATCGCTGAAAAGCTAAAAGAGACCCATAGCTGCTTATATCTGGGGAGGGGGATTAATATGCCGATAGCTTACGAAGGCGCATTAAAACTTAAGGAGATATCCTATATACATGCGGAAGGGTATCCAGCGGGAGAGATGAAGCATGGTCCAATCGCTCTCATCGATCGGGAGATGCCCGTCGTGGTATTGGCACCGCATGATCCCTGGTATGAAAAGATGATCAGTCAGATTGAACAAGCCAAAGCGCGTGGTGGTACTGTAATCGCAGTCGCCACCGATGGGGACAAGCTCATTCCATCTCTTGTTGACCATGTACTTTGGGTTCCGGATACCCCCTGGTTATTGAGTCCGGTTGTCACGGTCATCCCCCTTCAGCTTCTTGCCTATCACATCGCGGCTAAGCGAGGCCTGGATGTTGACCAACCCAGGAATCTCGCCAAATCAGTCACTGTCGAGTAATGAAAGATCAACCTATCGTAGCAACATCTGATCGTGCGAGATCAAATGCTCGCCTTTTTTGATCATTTCTAGCTGATCGGCAGGATAATTGGAAAGGTTCATTAGATACAACGTTCGCTCACGAAGGAATTTCGTCGCCTCCGGATGTTCCAATTCCTGCCATTTTTCAAGGCTTAAACGGGGAAAGATACTGCTGATATGATAAGCATCACGGAATAATTTCATCGTTTGACGCGAGGAGATGAAATTGCCACCTACGCTAACTATTTTCATCTCATCCAGAGCTATTGTTTCTTCATTAACTATAAAACCTTTAGCAAACTGACGTGATTGTTCAATCACCTCATTGGCATAAACAATCATAGAGGGTGAAAATACCTTAGAGCCGAAGCTCCCCCCAACAAATGGTGCCAACCCGACCTTTCCGAGGCAGCTTGTCAGTTGATTGATCAATAAAGCTTCACTAGCGATCAAATCTGCTCCCCAGCCATTCGCACTGCCGGAGGTACCTGCATGTGGGATATGGTAGTAGGCCATCATGTCTGCACAAGCAAGGTTGAGCAGCATGGTCTGAGGATCGAAGAAATCCACCATCGTTTTCATATCGAAAAATGCTGGCAGGCTGCCTAAGATGATGGGCGTGCCTGGTTTCACAAGCTGGCTGAATACCAAACCTGCCAATAATTCTGCATTTAAGAGTGCAAGCGTTCCCGCGGAGGTGATCGGAGTGGATACCCCCGCCATGCCATAATTGGAGTAAATAACCGGCAAGTCTCGTTCAATCGAGGTGAGCATGTTGTCTGCTGTGGCTTGATTCATGATCAGGGGAGTTACTGGATTGAAATATGGGATAACAAATGGTTTAGCCGAGAGCTCCCCGACAAGACGTTCGAGTAAGACCAAACCTGGTAGAAACTGTTTTTCGTCGGATATCAGGATGATCAGGGGTTTGAGGGTATTCGCTACCATTTCTAAAAGTGCGACTAGGTCCGCTTTCCTTGTTTCTACGTCACGGATAATCCCGATGGTTGAGATAACATCGAATGAAGGAAGATTATTGCCTAATCCTACTGAACGTCGCATGTGCTTCCGGGTGAAGGGGACAATTTCATTGTTAGCTGGATCCTGATAAAAGAGATTGGTCACTCCAATCCCAAACCTTGTCTTATCTTCCCCGAGACGAAAGACCAAATCACCATTGCGATTGTATATGTCGATGGTTGATGGGCACTGTTGAATAGCCCATTCCACGATTTCAGGTTGGAGGACTAAGCGACGTTCATTGAGAAATTTCACCCCTGGTGCAACCTTAAAGATCTTTAAAGCTTTAGGTGAATCAACACGCATCCCGATTTCCGATAGAATATTTAACGAGGATTCGTGTATACGAGCGATTGCCTCGGGCGATAGTACATTGATGCTTGGAAGAACATGTATTGATCCGTTCATACTTCAACAGGTTACAATCCACTATTCCGCAGAAATCGCATTGTCGTTTCTGCCAGGATGGCTGCTCCATAAGGTAAGCATTGATCGTTCACATCGAATCTGGAATTATGATGCTCACGTTCATCGCCTTCGACTTTACTACCAAGTATAAACATTGCCCCAGGAGCCAATTCAGAGAAACAACCAAAATCTTCCGCTCCAAGACCTTCTTGCGGCGGAAGGATGTTTTCACTACCGATCAGATCAATAGCAGTGCGCTTTATTAAATTTACGACTTTCTCATCGTTGATCATCGGTGGAGTGCCTAGCTCAATCTTGAGTGAATAATCACCTCCCAAGGTTTTGGCTACCTCACAAGCTTTTTTGATCTCTGAATGGATCTGTTCTTGTACTTTATGTTGGGTATAACGTATGGTTCCCAGGATATCGACCCGATTTGGGATGACATTTTCTGCAATACCTGCATGGATCGACCCGATACTGACAACAGCGGGATCATAGGGATTGAGCTTGCGGGAGATAATCCCATTTAAAGCCAAGATGACATACGCAGAAAGATAAATGGGATCCACGGTCTCGTGAGGCCTTGCCCCATGGCCACCTAACCCTAATATGGATGCACGGAATGTATCCACACCCCCTGAAGAGGGACCAACGCCGATACTAATCTGACCTACCGGAACGTGTGAGGATACATGTAATGCGAGCACCATGCCAACTCCACCTTCCATGGCACCATCCTGGATCATGCGTGGAGCACCACTAATACCCTCGTCATCTGCCACCTCTTCGGCGGGTTGGAATAGGAAACGGACAGTCCCCGGTAAGGTTTCTTTATTTGCGAGTAATTCAGCTACACCCAGAAGGATCGCCGTGTGGGCATCATGACCACAGGCATGCATGACACCTGGATTTTGGGATGTGTATTCAGTATGGTTATCTTCATGAAGGGGTAGGGCATCCATATCTGCACGGATCGCTACAATGGGAAGACCTTGACCCAACTCACCGATAACACCCGTCTTGCCAACGTTTTGGCGGACACGGCAGCCAATTGTGGTTAAAAATTCAGCCACCTTGGAGGATGTACGGTATTCTTGAAACCCAACCTCGGGAAACTTGTGAAAGTCATGGCGATATCCTATCAGCTTGTCTTGTAGCTCTTTTGCTCGATTTAACATATCAGCCTCATATCGATTTATATTTTCTTAATTTGCAATCAGCTTCGTTTAGTATTTCATCTAATTCCCGTTCCTGATTATCCGAAAGTGGAGGAACCTGGTGATTTTGCAATATCTTCATCGCTTCAGATTGGGCGCGTTCAGCCATACCCATACGACCATGACCCTCCCAGGTTTCCCAGGAACCACGTTCTGCCAGCCTAGTAAGTAGCACTTCACCGCCGCGGAGATAGCGCATGGTGTGTTTTTGTCCAAGGAAATTATGGGTGCCCCGCATGGCTGATGAGATTACATCCACGGCTAAAGAATCGTCACTGACCTCAAACCCTTTCCTAAGCCGCCTTACGCTTGCTGCGATCTCATTATCACAAACGATTTGAGCAAATGATCCCATGACACCCGCTTCCATCTCACCGATACCCGATAGCTCATCTGCGCCAGCCAATGCTGGAATCATTGCATTTATTGAACGTTCGAAGCCATTCTGAATATCCAATGTGTGTGAATTGGTCGAAAAGCCATAGACATTAACCGGTAGCCCGTATCGATGACCAATTTGGACCGTCGCAGCTGATGCCAGACCTAGCTCGACCCCACCCCATACAGATAACCCTGTGTGAGGTTCCATCATAGCCAAGCGACCACAATAAATGATCGGCAAACCAGGATGGACCAGCTGGGCAAGCACTATAGCAGCAAGGATTTCAGCATTTTGCTGGGTGACAGCACCCGCGATCGAAAAAGGAGCAGTAGTCCCAGCAGTGGGGCAAGGGAGTGGTGCAAAAGGGATTCCATTGCGAGCAATTTCAATGATGGCGGCAGCGCCATCATTTGGAAAGTTAAGCGGGCTGACCGGAGAGACACTTAATGAAAATATTTCAACGGGAGGACCGACGACAGCCGCCATTTGAATCGCAAACTGCACTTCTTGAGCTGTCTGCACTCCCGGTCCTTGAAGCGGTTTGGTGGTATTCGGTATAGCATGACGGTACATTGCCAGGGACATTAAATGCCCAGGGACATCCTGTGGTGTAAAAAATGGGGTGATGGTGGTAACCCCATCCAGGGCATCGAGTAAACGTGTGCAATCCTGCAGGTCCTTCAACATGGCTTTGCGGCGAGTGCCTGTGCCGGCATCATATATATCACGCGCGCCACCCAGGTTATGCCAGTGAAGTGATTGATCTCCAAGCGTTTTGGCTGAACCACCCCTACCACGTATGCTGACCTTGGTTGTAGATTTGGATACCTGCTCCTCAACCAGCGAAGAAGGCAGCAACACTCTACCGTTATCTACGGATGCCCCAGCGCCAGTTAATATCTCCCGGGCATGTGGGTGGGTGAGGATTATCCCTGTCTCTGCCAACACACGCAAGCTCGATGAATGAACAGCTTCAACGTCTGATTCAGACATGACCTTAAATTGGTGCATAGGCTCCTCCAGAGATTTTGTTCTTATAAAAATGAATGTTATATGCTGATTTGTTTAAATATAGATTATTTCTGCCCGGAGAGATATGAGCCACCGTACCTCTCCAATTGACCAATGATATTGAGATTATGACTCAAGTATCGGAAGAGTGTCCAAGCCAGCTGCTAGCGCCTGGTGCTTCACCAATTTGTGAAGTTCTTGAACCTTATCCTGGGGTAAAGCTGGTACTACATACTGTTCCAATAGCTGATTGACCTGTGATTTTGCGCGTGCAAGAGTATCCAAACTACCATCCTGATGCCAACCCCGGATAGAAT
>JBAPSY010000017.1:0-5456 GCA_049281855.1 Anaerolineales bacterium | reverse complement strand
TTCTGTAGGCGTATTCATTTCATTGGTGGGCGTGTTCGCGTTCGTCGTGACCCGCACCCCGGCCGCAAAGCAGTTCTTTTTCAACTTCATACTTTGGCTTTTTACGGCAATGATCATCCTGCATGCCTACGGGGCAATCCGTAAAACACAGCCAATAACAGAGACCATCGAAATCGCCGTGTGGATTGCACTGGGCCTGATAACCTTGTGTTTCTATCCGGTCTGAAATTGGGTAAATAGAGCCATTTGTAGTTAGCTATTAGCTTTGCGCGATATTGAGAAAAGTACTCGATTCAGGATAGCAATTTACTTTTAGCTTTGCGCTAATTAAAAAACAAGATCAGAAGAAACCCTTTCCCGCCTCCCCCAGATGCATGTCAATGGGGGAAGGTAAATACCCTCCAAACCTACGTAGTCCCCATCCGCGCTTTCTCTAACGGATATTCATGAGGATAAATTCCACCTTGACTAGGTCCATTAAAGGTCTTATAATTGGACAATATAGACCGTATTTATTTATATATGGGTAGGGAAGAAAATAATTGGAGGGATGAGAGTGGCAATGATCGCTCACATCAGAATATAAATGGATAAATATCTAATTGAAACACCTCATACGGACCAAGATTGCGAAATGTTAGTGAAAGAGGTTTATGCGATGGGCTATCTTAATCATTTTGATTGGGGATGCCCATCTGGAGTTCACTGCGGCTGGGCAATCATTGAAGCGGAAGACGAGGCTCAGGCCCGGCTAGCTGTGCCTTCACTGGTGCGCAGGAAAGCACGGGTGATCAAGCTGGTTAAATTTACTGGTGGTGCCAAAGCATTTCATGAGGCGCATATATAACGTCAGTGAGGTGGCAAATCATTGGTGCTATCACTCGCCCAATGGGGCGAACTGTAGAATCGCGCCTGGTGGATGATCGCCTCAAGAATTGAGGGGGAAAACCTGTTAAAGCAAGCACCTGGCAGCACGGTCAGGAACCCGATCGAGGTGAGCGGGTATATTTTCAAAAGTTACCAGCAGGGCGAATTGGGGGAGAGTTTCTAGCCATTCCTAAAACTATGGAAGGGGAAAATATCAAGAGATATTAAGTGATTCTGCTTGATTTTCCGCGCATTTGGTACTACCATATATGCGATGAAGGAAAATCAATCCAGCATCACCGCATCAGGGATCGCGGCGGCTCGGGCAGTCGAATCAGGAAAACCTGAGGGGGTGCGTATCTGCCATGACCCGTATGCAGCGAAGTTCCTAAACCCATTGGTTTACCGCTTTATGCGCTTCTTTATCGACACCGGTTACGCTGAACTCCCAGGTGTAAAGGGTTTTCTGGTTGTCCGATGCCGCCACATGGACGACACCCTGCAAAACTGCCTGGAGGCTGGCTTGCAGCAACTGGTCATCCTGGGGGCAGGTTACGATGTCGAAGATAACGGGATGTAAGGAGAAGCTTGCTTCGACCAGTAAAGCACGCTGGTCTCGCATTCACATCAAATCGAGAAAGGAGGTCTCAATCATAGAAAGCGATTAAAAGTGTAAATTCCTATTGAAGGTTCAAAATATCCATTCATATTTTCAACAAAGGAGGTCGGCTGGAAATGAAGACTGTCTTTGTCAATCCTGAGCGCTGCATTGGCTGCAAGCAATGTGAAGTTGCCTGTGCAGTGGCTCACTCGCAGACCAAAAACCTGTTCCTGGCCGTGTTCGAAAGCCCCACACCCAAGCCGCGCATTCATGCTGAGCCCGGGTTGGTGCTCAACTCAGCCTTCCCCAACAAATGCCGGCATTGCAACCCGGCTCCATGCCAGATGGCTTGTCCCACGGCGGCCATCTCGCGCCTGGCAGATCACCCCGATATCGTTTATCTCAGCCCGCAAAAATGCATCGCCTGTGGTATGTGTGCGATCGTGTGCCCATTCGATGTCATCACATACTATGCATCCAGCGCGGCGCCGAGCCGCTCGGCGGTGGCCACCAAATGTGATCACTGTATCGAGCGCCAGCGCCAAGGGGCAATCCCTGCCTGCGTGGAAGCTTGCAAGGTTGGAGCGCTGGAGTGGGGTGAGATCAACGAGCTGGTAAAAACCGCCCGCACGCACTACTCCGAGGCTGTATCGGTGGCGGTCGGGCAGATTTCTGGGGAGATGGTATCCATCCCCGCCAATGTGAAAGCCTGGCATGCCTATGGAGCTGAGCTGAGCCACCTGAATGCCAGTGTTGAGAAAGGAGCATGAGCCATGACACCGTTCAGTGGAAACGGATACAAGAAAAACAGTATCAATGAAGACACATGGGCAATGATGGATATCGCCCACCGTGAAGGCATCGAGACGGTCTGGGACCGCCTTGCCAAGCAAGAACCGCAATGCGGCTACTGCCAATTGGGAACCAGCTGTCGCATCTGCACCATGGGACCCTGCCGGGTGGACCCCTTTGGAGATGGTCCACAAAAAGGTGTGTGCGGGGCCGATGCCGACATCATCGTGGCACGCAACCTGGCACGCATGGTAGCGGCTGGCGCCTCATCGCACAGCGATCATGGTAGGGATATCCTTGAGACATTGCACCTGGTGGGTGAGGGGAATACAGACGTTTATAAGATCAGCGATTCTGCCAAGCTACGCCGGTTGGCAGCTGAATATGGCATCGTTGCCGATGGCAAAAGTGACCAGGAAGTGGCCAAGGCACTTGCCTGGCAAATGATGGAAGATTATGGCATGCGCCGGGCAGGGTTGGTGATGGCCAAACGAGCCCCTCAGGCAAGGCAGGAAATCTGGCAGAAGACCGGCACCTATCCACGGGGTATCGACCGGGAGAACGTCGAGATGCTGCACCGGACCCACATGGGTGTGGATAATGATTGGGTCAACATCCTGCTGCAGGCGGTACGCACAGCCCTGAGTGATGGCTGGGGCGGCTCGATGCTGGCTACCGAGCTATCAGATGTACTCTTTGGCGTGCCCACCCCCAAGATGTCACAAATGAACCTGGGGGTGCTCAAAGCCGATCAGGTGAATATCATCCTGCATGGGCACAACCCGATGCTCTCAGAGGTCATTGTGGCTGCCTCACAAGACCCCGAGCTGCTCGAGCTGGCAAAATCCAAGGAGGCGCAGGGGATCAACCTAGCCGGGTTGTGCTGCACCGGGAATGAGGTTCTGATGCGTAAGGGCATCCCGATGGCAGGCAATCACCTGATGCAGGAGCTGAGCATCATCACTGGTGCGGTGGAAATGATGGTGGTAGATTACCAGTGCATCATGCCTGCTGTGGCCGAAACTGCCAAGTGCTTCCATACCAAGGTCATCAGCACCTTTGACAAGGCAAAATTCCCCGGCGTGGAGCACATCAGCTTTGACCCACAGCGGGGTTTGGCGATCGGCAAGCAGATTGTAAGGATGGCGGTCGAAAATTACTCCAACCGCATCCCGTCACGCGTGCACATCCCCGTTAGCTCTGTGCCGGTGATGACAGGATTCTCCATTGAAGCCATCTTGTCAGCGCTGGGCGGCACACCCAAACCGCTCATCGATGCCATCGTGGCTGGCAGTATCCGTGGTGCGGTGGGTGTGGTAGGCTGCAACAATCCCAAGATCAAGCAGGATTTTGGTCACACTGAGCTGACCAAACGCTTGATCGAGAATGACATTCTGGTACTAGTCACCGGATGTGCCACCGTGGCAGATGGCAAAGCGGGATTGATGGTGCCCGAGGCTGCCGAGATGGCTGGACCAGGTTTGAAAGCGGTATGCAAGGCGCTGGGAATCCCACCCGTGCTGCATGTGGGCAGCTGCGTGGATAACAGCCGCATCATTGCACTGGCTGCAGCCCTGGCAAATACCCTGGGGGTGGATATCAGTGCACTGCCCCTGGCTGGTGCGGCACCGGAGTGGTATTCCGAGAAAGCGGTCGCCATCGGTGTATATGTGGTCGCGTCGGGTATCTTCACCGTGCTGGGGATTGCCCCACCCGTATTTGGCAGCCCGAACATCGTCAAGCTGCTCACTGAAGGGTTGGAGGGCGTGTTTGGAGCCACTTTCGCCGTCGAGCCAGACCCAAACCGGGCGGCGGTGCTCATCCGCAGGCACATCGAGAAGAAGCGCCAGGGATTGGGCATCCCGGCGATTGATCCAGCGACCATCGCTTTGCCGGAACCTGAGCTGCAAGTAGTTTAGCTCAGCCTGAGAGATAGCGTCAGCCTTTATAAGGCTGATCGACTGGAGGACTTTATGAAAATCATCATCATAGGCGCCGGACCCGCTGGTGTGACAGCTGCGGAAACGGTGCGTACCTTCGATCGTCAGGCAGAGCTGACCATGCTGACCAACGAACCCTATCTGCCTTATTCGCCTCCAGCCATGGCGGACCACTTCATCAACGGAACAGACTTTCACCTGTGGCGCCCCACCGACTGGCCAGACCAGACCGGTGTGGATTACCGCAGTGGGGTGCAGGTGGCAGCCATGGAGCCTGAAGCTCATCGCATTCGAATGGCAAGCGGTGAGACATTGAGTTACGACCAGCTGCTGATCGCAACCGGTGCACGGCTGTATGCCCCGCTGGCTAGGGCAGACATGCCGGGGATTTATAACTTTAAGTCACTCAGCGCAGCTGAGAACCTGGTGGGAAAAGTTCGCTCGGGGCAAGCCAGCTCAGCGCTCATCATTGGGGCGGGTTTCATTGGTATGGAGATCGCCCTGCTACTACGTGAGCTGGGGATGAAAGTGACCCAGATTGAGATGCTCGACCAAGTGATGGGGACCATGTTGGATGAGGAGACAGCCTCGATTGCACTCGATCTGATGCGCTCCCATGGCGTGGATGTGCGCCTGAAGACCAAGGCTACAGATTTCGTTGGGAATGGCAGGGCGAATGGGATCAGGCTTGAGTCGGGTGAGTTACTCCAGGCTGACTTGCTGATTGCGGCAACTGGCGTCAAGCCCAATTTGGACCTGCTACAAGGAAGTGCGATCGAGTCCAAATGGGGCATCACTGTGGACAATCACATGAGAACCAATGCTCCAGATGTGTTTGCGGCGGGTGACTGTGTTGAAACTCACGACCGTTTGACGGGAGAGACATACGTACACGCCATTTTCCCCAATGCTGTAGAACAGGGTCGGGTGGTCGGCTTGAACCTAGCCGGTTACCCGGTGGAGTACGAAGGCGCTGAACGGATGAACAGCCTGAAACATTTGGGTTTACCCATCATGGCAGCAGGTGAAAAGCAAGGCGATCGTATCCTGCGAGAGCAACAAGACAGCAGCTTGCGCACCATCTACCTGCGTGATAACAGGCTGGTAGGCTTTCAGCTGGTGGGAGATATCCGTGCGGCAGGCGTCCTACACGCGGTGATGACGCAAAAAAGCGACATCAGCCGCCTGGAGGCTCATCTGCTCGACCCGAACTTCGGTGAGGGTATGCTGGCCTGGAGCGCGATCACGGCGTATTC
>JBAPSY010000016.1:0-3572 GCA_049281855.1 Anaerolineales bacterium | reverse complement strand
GAATGATGAAGAGAAAGCTCTCGTCATGCCTGTCGTTTCAAAAGTGGAACAAGAGCTTCAGAATTTTCGCCTCAAGATCGACCGTCGGGAAGAGGTTACTCCCGGCTTCAAGTTCAATGATTGGGAGATGCGCGGTGTGCCATTGCGCATCGAGATTGGTCCCAAGGATGTCCAAAAAGGAACCCTCGCATTTGGACGGCGTGATATCCCTGGCAAAGCCGGCAAGACGTTCGTACAACAGACTCAGCTTGAACCCCAGGTGGCTGAAGCCTTGCAGTCCATCCAGGCTTCATTATTTGACCGCGCCCTCGCTTTTCGCCGTGCCCACACCTTTGAGCCAAACGATTATGACGAGTTGAAATCTGTGATGGATAAAGGCTGGGCATATTCCTGGTGGTGTGGTGATGCCGAGTGCGAGACACGCGTCAAGGATGAAACCAAAGCCACCACCCGCTGTATCCCCCTTGATCAGGAACCTGGTCAAGGGCTGTGCATCGTGTGTGGTAAACCTGCCACCGAAAAGGTCATTTTCGGTCGGGCCTACTAATCAATTTTGTCATTGAGGGCGCTCCTTGCCCGAAACATCGCGAACTTTATTGTGAGCGATGCAGGAGCGTTTTTTGCGACCCAGGGCAGACGTTCTTTGTCTGTCGAAGCATCGCGAGCGTTTGGTGCGAGCGATGCAGGAGTGCCCATGCCCGCTATCCAACCCGCCCGCCTGAAGAAGCAAGCCAATGAACTGGCTGCCAAATTCAATCAGCCAGCCACCTTCGTTCTTGAGCTCCATGCTCTGCTTGACCTGTATTCCGATCACACCCAGCGGTCCGGTCAGGCTGGTGAACCCTCCCCACTCGCCGGTTCATATAAGATCCCACTTCCAGTCATGCGCCAGGTATGGCAAGAGCTCATCCGCATGATCAAATCCCATCCCGAAAATATTCTGCCCTTGTGTGACGCCTTATGGGCTGATTCTAACTATGATCTTCAGCTGCTGGCTGCCCGTTTGCTTGGTCAGGTTTCGATTGATCCTTCAGGACCTGTGCTTGACCGCCTGCAATTCTGGGTTCGTTCAGGTTTGGATAAACGTCTTCTGGATGGTGTGCTCGAGAATGGGTTGAGGCAATTTCATCTCCTTGCTCCTGATCAGCTGCTGGAACTGGTTTCCTCCTGGCTGGCATCATCTGACCTAGCCATTCAACAGGCTGGATTGCGTGCATTGTTGCCCATGATTAGCACCTCGGGAATAGAAAACCTGCCTGCCATCTTCCGTCTGCTGACGCCCTTCTTGCGAGTTGCCCCCACCCGCCTGCGCCCGGATATCCTCACTGCCCTGACCGCGCTTGCACATTGTTCCCCCTCCGAGACTGCCTACCTCCTGCGCCAGAATCTCTCCGCCCCCGATAACCCCGACACTTCCTGGCTCATCCGTCAGGTATTGAATGAGTTCCCCAAAGAAACACAAGTGGGATTGCGCATGGCACTGAAGGAATCGGCATAATTATTCATATCACCAATCACCTCAATATGATTTGGATCAATTCTCATACTCCTCAAAACGTAGTACGAGCCTAATAATCGATCCATTCACGAGAATCTGCTAATCCTGTAATAAATGCCTGCAACAAAGCATTCAAGATGATATTCTACAAATCTGCTGAGCTGGGCGTTCAACCAGGTTTCAAATCCGCCTATCCTCTTAACCAGGTATTGGCTGCCTCGGGAGATTCCACCCGAGAGATAAGAGAGATGGCATTCTGTGGGCAGGTAGCCCGGCACACCCCACAGCCAAAGCAGAGCTCAGGTGAAATGAAAACCTTGCCCCGTGCAGATGAGTAGAATTGGGCACCGAACTGGCATTGGCTCATGCACTCCTTGCAACCGTTGCACTGGTCGGGGTCTACCTGGCAGATATACTCGGCGCGGAAGAAGGTCGGGATGCCGCGGTTCTTGATATAACCCTGGTAAGCTCCACAGTCCATATCACAGTTGCACAGACCGATCACGTAGGGTGTTACCCCGCTCCACACGGAGTGCATCAAGCCCTCTTCGTCGAACTTGCGGATGATCTGCAGCGCTTCTTCTTTCCCCAGCACCTCGAGAGAAGCCGAGCTATCCGGGTACTTCCCGAGCATATGGTGTACATCCACCCCCAACCCGAAACAATAACGCTGGTTGGTAAGACCGGTATGGATATAACGGCAGCCACATGGCATGCGGGTGATCGAATCAGACATCCCGAGCACCTTCTCGACATCCTCGATCGGTAATACCTGTCCGAAATGCTCGATCTTGCGCTGAGCCAAAATCTGCTCCTCGCCTGGTAGTACCCCGGGTATCTCACCAGCAGAGGCACCATCCTGAGATTGTGTACTTTCGGAATTCTTGCCACCATAACCAGGGATGACGAACCATCTAATAAAATCGTCCACCCATTCGTTTCGATATTTAAATCCGACATCTTTTATTTGCTCAGGGGTCAGTGAAGCATGCAGCAGCTCGGTGGAATAATTCTTCATCTGCAAGTACCACTGCTTGCCCTCCCCATGCTGGATGCAAAACTCACACATCGCTATCCTCCTCTGGCTGGGTTGAAATGATCCGCCTGCCATAATCATACATCAAAACTTCAAACAGATGCTGGGAAGAATTTTAAGCATGGCTTTTTATAAAATATTAGATAAAATAGGTATAAATAGTAGGAGATATTGTATATGAAAATGAAAAGTATTGCAGGCATCAATTGTTATGTCAAAGATCTAAATAAAACTGCCAACTTTTACGAAACTCTAGGTTTCGAGATAAAAAAGAGAGAGGCAAACCATATTACGATTTACTTGAATTGGTTTTGGATAGATTTTCTTGCTATAGATATAGAAGATAAGCCAGAATTTCTAAAAAAAGCCAACCTCAGTGACAAAGGTGCTGGTCTGGTTTTGTATATAAGCGTAGATAATGTGGATGATTTTTATAACAATTTAGTTTCGAAAGGGTTTAAACCCAAATCAGAACCACGCAACTGGCCATGGGGCAACCGTGAATTCGTCATTCGCGATCCCGATGGTTACTAATTGGTTTTCTTCAAACGCAAATAGGGTCTAAGCGTAACATCCGCAACGTTTGCGCATAATTGAATACGATGCTGTAGTCGATGCTATAGAGACACCCCGCCTGGGTTCTATATAAGGTCACTCCTTCTCGATCATCCGGCTCGTCTTGGTTTATTGTCCGCAGGCTTGTTCGCTATGTTTTATCCGATTGCCAGTGCCGAGTGACCTTCTCGGCGTTGTTCTCCATCCGTATACCAGCCCCTCACATTAGAAATCTTAAAATATCGCTGAATTTGCGGAAGTTTTGCATAAACCCCTTGTGGATTAGAACTTTTGTGCTATAATTGAAGATGATTTCCTATGTATCTTTCAATCAGACCATCTTCATATCGGTTGGTTTAGACCGATACAGTGTACTTCTGTACCGATCAGTGTTCTTCAGTACCGATTGTGGTGCTCTCCCATATCGGTATGGCTCTTTATCGGTATGAGTGCATTCCTATATCGATCAGTGGTTTCCTGTAT
>JBAPSY010000015.1:0-19971 GCA_049281855.1 Anaerolineales bacterium | reverse complement strand
CGTTAATTGAAATACGATCAGATTGTACTCAAGTTAGGATGCCCGGGGCTATCGGCTTCTGCTGGATCAGCAACCGGTTACCATACACAGCTAGACTATCTCAGCCTCAACACCAGGCCCGGACGGATGATATACGAGGCGGGTAGATCATTCATCTTAACCAGCAAGCGCCAATTCGCCCCAATGCTATGCACAAAGCTGAGCAGGGTATCGGAATGTAGCGCAATTTCCGTCTCTATGGGTGCATGTACAGTGGGAGTGAACTCTGTCGATTGCGTCGGCGGGGTAGTAGAATTGCGGTGAACTATGGGCAGGCTTAACCGGAAATTGATCACTTGTATGCCTGGTGGCGGGGGTGCAGCAGGCACAGGCTCTGATACTGTCTCCGGCTCAGATACTGGCTCAGGTGCTGGCTCTGGTTGAGCTGCTTGTGCTTCTTCCCAAGGCAGCTGAAGCACCTGACCTGGGTAAATGGTATAAGGATAGCCAATGGAGTTCAGCTCTGCCAATTCCTGCCAGGTGGTACTAAAGCGCTTAGCCAACGCCACCAGGTAATCACCCTGCTGGACGGAATAGGATTCTCCATATGTTTCAGGTGCAGGATCATCGTGACTAGTGGCCTCCCTCGAACCAAAAACTGCCATGTTACCCAGCACTGACCATGAATTCAGAAATGTGTTCAACCAATAAGTCTGGTACTGCCCGGAATAGGCATCCACAACCTGGACACCATCCAAACTGTAACCAGTCAGGACCATGGTATGCTCAAATGCTGCCACCCTGGAGGTGCTCCCGTCAGGGTCTTCATATTCCACGGGCGTCCCACCCCACATTTGCCCAATCACCCACACGATCACCGGACGACCAGCATTGATCTCTTGTCGTAGATCATCCCACTCCAAGTTGTGATACGCCTCAGCCTCCAACCCGAAATCCCGCAGAGTTTCTGCCACAGGACCGGCATGCACGCCGTAACCATGCGGTGGAAGATTTCCCCAGGCCTCGTTAGGGTTGCCAACAAAGCCTTCATCTGGGTTATCAGCATCTGGCAGGGCTTCTAGAAATTCCGTCTCCCCGATGCTTACACCCCAATAGGCTGCCCAGTCGGTAGCTGAGCGCGCCTCACAGGACAGAGAAAAGCTCTGGGCATGCCCGCTCACCCCGGAGATATAGGCTTCATCAGGCAGCGAATCACCTTGTGCTGCAGAGACGTCTACCAGCATCAGCAAAGAGACCAGTGAAAGTATGCAAAACAAGCGCTTCATTGAATTCATCCTGTTCGACATTGAGCAAACTGCTGCCCAACCCGTTGCAAACCTCATGCCAGGCGGCTGAAACGTGTATAATTTGAAATCATGCAGGAACTGAGCCAACACGCCCACCGCCAACTGGGACTCCGTTTGTCGCGTTCCCAACTTTCAGCCCTCTCCCTCTACGAACGCGAGCTGGTCGATTGGAACACTCGCTTCAACCTGACGGCCATCCGTGACCCGCAGGAGATCCATATCAAGCATTTTCTCGATTCACTCAGCTGCGTCCTGGCGATGCGAGAGACCCCCATTGGACGCTTGATTGACATCGGCACGGGCGCTGGCTTTCCTGGGATACCGATCAAGATCATATATCCAAAGATGCAACTAACCCTGGTGGAATCGGTGGGCAAGAAAGCTGAATTTTGCCGTCACGTGGTTAAGATTCTCGACCTCCAAGGGGTAGAGGTGATTCAGGAGCGAGCTGAAACCCTCGGCCAGGATACAACTTACCGTGAGCGGTATGACTGGGCAGTTGCCCGGGCAGTTGCCATCCTGCCCGTGCTGGCGGAATATTTGCTGCCGCTTGTGCGTGTGGGAGGAAGCATGCTTGCCATGAAGGGAGAAAGCGGACCAGCCGAAGCACACGCCACAGAATATGCCATACGGGTGTTGGGTGGTCATCTACGCCAGCTTCTCCCGGTCACATTACCGGGTGTGGCTGAAGAACGCTATCTGGTGGTGATTGATAAAGTAGCTGCTACCCCCAGCGGATACCCACGCAAGGTTGGGGTACCTGCCAAACGCCCCTTATAACTTGGGAGGTGAATTCTTTTCCACACGACCGCCTTCCACCCGCCAAACGGTTGCCTTCTGAACGAACTCTGGTGTAAACAAATCCAAATCAGTGGTGGAGAGCAGTACCTGCTCCGATGGGTTCAATCTTTCCAATAGGTCAAAACGGCGCTGCGTGTCCAGTTCTGCCAGCACCTCATCCAACAGCAAAATAGGCCAATGCCCGCTCTTGGTGTGCATCCAGGCAACCTCGGCGATCTTTAGCGCCAATATGGCAGAACGGGCTTGTCCGCGCGAGCCGTACGTCCCCAGATCGATCCCATTGGCTAAAAAGCGCAGCTCATCCCGGTGTGGTCCAATGGTGGTGATGCCACGAGCGATCTCCTCCAATCGTATTTTCTGCAGACAATCCAAAAAACCTTGACGGATTTGCTCCTGAGAAAAACCGGCGCGGTCCACTGCAGCATCCAGCGGTAAGGCGAACTGACCAGGCGTCTGAGGAAGTGGATCGTAGGCCGGCTGGTAGCTTAATCGTAGGATTTCATTGGCATGGGTGAGCTCGCGATGCGTGCGGGCTGCCAACCGCTCCAGCTCTTGCACTGCCCGGATGCGGGCATGGATCAGCTGTGCTCCGAAGGTGGCAATCTGATCGTCCCAGTAATCCAGCTGTGACGTGTCACCTTTTCGCTCATAAAGCTGTTTCAGCAGGGCATTGCGCTGTAAAAGCGCCTTATTGTACTCCGCCAGTGCAGCCTGATAGTGTGATATAACCTGTGCCAGTGCCAGGTTCAGGTACCTGCGGCGTTCTTCCGGCCCGCCCTCAATCACACCCATCATCTGGGGTAAAAACAGGACAGCATTAAACTGCCCAATTGCCTCGCCTGACTTGCGCTTAACACCGTCCAACAATACTTCTTTACGCAGGTGGGTGTTTCCATTTTGACCATTGGGTTCCTGAATAATGCGCACTTCAATGCGATGGTTCTCTGTTCCCCGGCAAAAATCAGCCACAATCCGCCCCACTGCAAGGTTCTGGCGCGCCTCGATAAAATTGATCAGCTGCTTATCACTGCTGGCATGGAACGATGTTAAAGTTGCCAGAAAATAGATCGCTTCAAGCAGGCTGGTTTTACCTTGGGCATTATCCCCCACCAACATGACCGTTCCACCCGGCACTTCCACATCCAAGCGGGTGAAATTGCGAAAATTGGTTAGTGAAAGATGGGTAAGTCGCATTTCCTCAGCCAATCATGCGAATGCCACGGATAATATTCGCCGTGGCATCCTCATCGTACTTAAATTATATCAAAAGCGCAGGGTTTCGCGGGTCTGGCGCAGGTCAGTTGCGGGGTTCGTTTATACCCTATCAGGGCTGACCTGTCCCTGATGTTCCTCAGACTGCCAGAGTTTTTCAGCTCGATCAACAAACAGTATGCCGTCCAGGTGGTCGATTTCGTGCTGGAAGATGCGCGCCAGCCAACCTTTGGCCTTGACGGCCATCGGTCGACCATGCCGGTTCAAGCCCTTGACCGTCACTGCTTCGAAGCGTTCTACATCTCCCTGAATACTGGGGATGGACAGGCATCCCTCCGTCCCGATTAGCGTATTCTGGGAGGAGTGGGTAATCTCTGGGTTCGCCAAGACATACAGTTTGGGCGGAATTTCTTCATTCTCTTCATCGCCATATTCAACAACGATCAAACGGATCGATTCACCTACTTGAGGGGCTGCCAATCCAACCCCCGGAGCCAGACGCATGGTTTCAACCATGTCGTCAGCCAGGGCTTGGAAGTCCAGTCCAAAATCACTCACTTTATGAGCTTTATGCCGTAAGATAGCTTGCGGAAGGGTAACAATATCTCGAACAGTCATGGGAGTATTTTACCCGAATTCGGTCAAATTTGGGGAGGTTTTTTGGTTTGGCGGAGATTTTCTGCCTGGCGATGGTACGCAGCGATATAGTTGGATACCCGCTCCTGTTCCTGTAAGGTATCAGTCTTTTGCTTCTTGCGTCGCTGTTCAAACATATAGTTGAAAATATCCCTTTGAGCGCGTGCTGGGTTATGAATTCCGTAGAAGATGAATTTATTATCTGTTCCAACATTGATGATCACATTGCCAAAATTTAACACAACCCCCAAAAATCCCAGGCGTTCATAATCCAGACCGATAATATTCTCCAATGGGGCAGATTTTGTTATTTCATCCCCGAGGGGTTTACGCTCACTATCGATGATCCTATCGGGGGTAACACGATAGATATCATTGCTCCAATCCAAAAATTTGTACATCCACCATAAGATGGCCATTGCTGTCAGGGCGATGCCAAACAACAGGATCACTCCAGGGGTGAGAAGACTGAGCAGATCATTCACCCGCCAATAATAAAGCAGCCCTGTCCCAACCATCAACCCCAGTGAACATGCCGCCGGCAGCCAGGTCATCCTGAAAAGAATATACAGATGCTTGCGATAGGTGATCATTCCCCCGGCTTCCCGGCGCATCTGAAAGCGTGCCAGTAGCGACTGCCAAAAAGTCAATGGCTCGGTGACGAGTTTCGTTTCCTGTACGGTTGGATTGCTTGATGCCATTACGGGTACAGGGGCATTTACCGCGGTTGGGACGGTCACGGCTTGTGAAGGCTCGATCTTTTGCCTGATCGTCCCTTCGATGGAATGAATATCCGTGGTCATCTGGCGTTCGATCGCCAGCTTGCGTTCCTGATCAATCATGTTCTTGATCTCCCCTGGGTTTCCAACATGACGGAAGAAAACCTGCCCCATGAAAGTCTGGGTGATCACATCCCCAAAGCCTAGCCAGCGTCCAATCAGGCTGGATTTTGTCTCACCAGCTTTGATCGCCACCAGTGGAGCCTCCTGCCGGCTGTCATAAAGCCCAATCGTGCGTTCTAACCACACGATGCGTTCGTCGGTGATGATATAAAAATCGTTTCTCCAATCAAAAAAGCGCCAGATCGCCCACAAAGCTGCTGCACCCACCACTGCGGTCCCGAACCATCCCACCGCCAGACGGAATGAGGCGGTCGAAAGCTGGGAGGCAAAAAGTATTACGAACACCCCAACCCATGCGACCACCAGCGGGAGAATCTCGATAACAAACAGGTACGCCGGATGTTTCCGGCAGACGACCTTTACGGTTTCTTCCTCCCCCAACCAGCTAAATGGCTTTGAATGGATCAGCCTATACCAGGCTAGTTGCTTATTTATATTCTTGGTTAACGCTGGGATGGTGTTCAACAACGAACGTAGCGCTTCTATTTGAAAACTAAAGAGCAGTGCTGGCTTTAACGCCACGAGGCTAAATAATTTATGCCTGCCCCGAAATACCACATCAGCCCCGAAGAAATCTCCGTGTTTAAGTACGTAGCTCTCTCCCTCGCTTCCATTTATCGGATGGGAATAGCGCACTTTCCCCGTGACGACAATGAAAAACGGGTTGTCCTTCCCATCCTGGCGCAGGATTTCCCCTTCTTTTAATAAGACGGGATGAGAGAGCGCTGCCACACGATCGAGTTGAACACTATCCAGCCCATCGAACAGCTTGATGCTTTCTAGCATTGAAATGATTTGCTGTGTATCTTCAGGCATAATATGATTGTAGCATGAACGATGCTTTTCAGAGCTATCGATGCACGATGTGTACCAGATTATCGATGGGCTTGATCTGGGGCTGGATAAGCTTATGATAGAATCAATTCCACTTTTATCTCTCACAGGAGGATGCTTACATGCCCATCCACTTTGGCACTGATGGCTGGCGTGCTGTCATATCAGATACATTCACATTTCATAACCTGCGCTTGGTCGGGCAGGCAATCGCTGACGCAGTCGGGTCGGAAAACTGGCTGAATGGAAACACCGCAGTATCGAACGTCGACGCTCATAAAATGGTGGTCGGTTATGATACACGTTTCCTCTCCGACCGTTATGCGGTGGATATGGCGCGCGTCCTGGCAGCCAATGGCTACACAGTCGTTCTTTCGCAATCCGATGCTCCCACCCCGGTGATCTCATTCACCGTTCGCCAACAAGGCGCCATCGGTGGGGTAATGATCACCGCTTCACATAATGCACCACGCTACAATGGGGTTAAATTAAAAGCAGCCTATGGCGGCTCTGCCCTGCCTGAACAATGTCGGAGAGTGGAGGTGTATTTAAATGATAACGAAGAGCGCAGCCGTGGTCCTAACCAAATGGACTTCGAGCAGGCGCGCCAGGCAGGGTTGATCCAACGCATTAACCCACTACCCGCCTATTACGACCACGTGCGCAAGCTGATCAATTTCGATCTCATTGCCGAGAATCCTCAACGGGTGGTGGTTGATTCGATGTATGGCTCTGGTCGAGGCGTCATCAAAGGCATCCTTCAAGGCACTGGTTGCGAGGTCCAGGAGATTCGAGCTGAATTAAACCCTGGTTTCGGTGGGGTCCACCCAGAGCCAATCAGCCGCTACCTGGGAGCACTTGCCAGTGCCATCAGCATGGGAATGGGAGACCTGGGGTTGGTGACCGATGGTGATGCTGATCGCATCGGTGCCATGGATGGACGGGGAAACTTCGTCGACCCGCATAAAATCATGGCTTTATCCCTGCGTTATCTGGTTGAAAAGCGTGGCTGGCGTGGACCAGTCATCCGTACTGTATCCACCACCAGCATGATCGATCGATTGGCGGAGCGTTATGGTCTCCCAATGCACGAGACACCCGTCGGCTTCAACCATATCGCGGATTATATGCTCAAGGGCGATGTTTTGATCGGCGGCGAAGAGTCGGGGGGTATCTCGTTCCAGGGTCACATTCCTGAGGGTGACGGCATTCTCATGGGCCTCTTATTACTGGAGATCGTTGCCACTTCAGGAGCAACTCTCTATGAGCTTGTGGAAGATCTTCTGAAGGAAGTGGGGCCAGCCTTCTACCAACGCACTGACCTGCGTCTGAACCACCCGGTCTCAAAACAAGCCATGAGCCAAGTATTGGTTGAAGACGCACCTGTTGAAATTGGGGGAGAAAAAGTTGCCAGCGTTTCCACGATTGATGGGGTCAAATACATGATCGCCGATGGCTCCTGGCTGCTAATCCGGCCGTCAGGCACAGAACCAGTGTTAAGGGTCTATGCCGAAGGTCGCACTCCTCAAATGGTACAATCCTTACTCGGGTATGGTGAACAAGTAGCTCTCCAGGCTGCATGATCTTATTAAAACAATGAAGATTGGGATCGGAGAGGCATCTCGCGCCTTGCACGATCCCAATCTTCAGAATTTAAGGGCAGAATCCGTCAGGATGCCGTTCTCAGCCTGCGCATTAAGAAAATGATCACCACCAAAACAAACGCAGCCGTGATAAGTCCAGGTGTACCCAGCTCGTCGGCAATTCCAGTACCCGGAAGGGCCGTCGAGGTTGGTCGGAGGGCTGTTGCTGAGGGCTGCGCCGAAGGCTGTGCAGAAGCTGCTGCCTGAGTGAGCAGTGCGTTACGCGTGGCAACAGCAAGATCGAGCGTCGGCGATTTGGTGGGAGCCAGCACAATGACCGGGGTTTTTGTGGGGGCTTGAGTATTGGTTGGAACAAGCGTGGGTCGCTTGGTGGCGGTGGCGGTGGGTGCTGCAGCCGTTTGACTGGCAGCAAAGGCAATCGCTGTAGCCTGGGCTGCATTGGTTGCATTTGCGTTTTGTGCAGCCCTCTGATTGGGTAAATACCTAAATAATGCCAGCGCAGCAATACAAAGCAATGCCAAGACCATAATCCCACCCAAAGTACCTGCGATAATTAGAAAAGTGCGATTGCCATTTCTATCAGGCGGTTTCTCCTCCCCAAGTTCCTGCTCGACATCATTCATGTCTGTAAAAGCCATAGCACTCTCTCCTAACTAATCCATAATTGATGATGGATCATCACCCGATTATCTCGAGATTTGCCAGGGGAACCTGGACGATGTCTCCGCTCAATAAACGAACCCCTGCTGTCTGCGCTCGTAAACCACTTGGTAAAACAGATAAACCTGGTTGCAAATTGGTCAGTGTGCCGACCATGCTTTTATAGGGAGGACTGACCACTCTTACTGTCTGCCCGATGGTAAAAGAAGCCGTATCCATGGTAATCACAGGGAGTACGCCATCCGGTAACGCGATGACTACCTCAGGCCGGGTATTTGCAATCCGGTCCCATGGTTCAGCATTCACCGACACTTCTCGCCTTGCACCAGAAATAAATATGTTAAACGCATCCTGGTTCATGGGTAGTTTCCCAAATCCTTCAACAAGCACGATCGGATAACTCACCCTCAAAGCAACAGGAACCAATGATGAATCCATACTTGCAAGTATCATTCCGCGAATGGGCAACTCTTCTGCTGAAATAAGTACTTTTTCGTCCTCGCAGTAACCCGCCATGACCACCGAGCCACGAAAACTGACGTCCATCATGGCAGGGGTGACCAATTCGTCGGGAGCATGGGCGAGGAGGTTCAATAACCCATAATTGATCTTACCATTACCCCAAACTCCTTGAATGAGCGAACCTACTGATTCGATGACCACGCCTCGATCGCCAATGATATCGGTAACTATTCCTGAATAGCCTGCCTTAAGCTCAGAGAATTGTCCTTCCAATTCCAGGAGCACCTGTCCACCCCCTGCCACCACTACTGTACCAGACTTTGGAGTACGCACTACACGTCGCCCAATACCTACGGGACCTGCAATTACATCACCCTCACCCACTTCATCTCCAGCTCTGCGCTGGATATAATGATCGGCTTCTTTGGGTGCCAAACCCAGGCCTCTACCGATATCCAATAATAGGTGCTCCGGACGGAGCATCGCTTCGGCTACAACATCAGCTGGGTTTACTTGTTGCCCCCGTCGGGCAATAATGCGTCCTCCAGCGGTCATTAATCTTTCACGCCGGATGGCTACACCAGGTAGGATATGGGTGATTGGTGCCTGCATGCTTACTTCTCCAAAGCACACCTTACATGAAATTTAACTCCAAACAGGGGGTGTGAGTTGAATACCATTAATGTTGTACAGACCCCGCTGTCGCTAGCCACTTATTAAGCAAATCCCGTCTTCCGGAAGGCTCTGCCGGCAGTCGTAAAGGTCGACCGCGTGCATCGATCAGTACACCCAACACACCACCAATCACTTTGACTGTGCCACCTCTGCCAAGCCCGCCCATACCAACATCAAACCGATGTAGCGGTGTCAGATGCAGTGTTCCAGCCTGCCCTACGGGTAATCTGATTGCAGCCAGGGAACCATATAGTACTTCCAGCTCCGACTCAAGGCCATCATCACTGGTCATGCGGACGCGCAGGATGGGCGTACCAAGGGGAGCATTTCCAACTGGTGAGATAATCGTGCATAAGTTAACGAAGTTTGTTGCATCCAATGACTGAATGGTCAACAACGGGGCGACACTCGCCGTCGCTCCCAAGGAGGAAGCCAAATTATTGCGATCCAAAGCAATGGTGGTTACACCAGTTGGTTGAAGTCCATTCAAGACCATCATCAACGCCTGGTTACGGGCTGGTGCTTTGGTCAGCACGCTGCCTGAAGCAATGATCGGCTCAAACCAGGGCAAAAGACCAGGCATCGATCCCGGAATATCGGGAGGATAAGCCTTACTGGCCTGTCTGACTGCCAGCTGCATGGCCTGGCAGGCAAGCGCCTGCTCAGTTGCCAATTCATCGGTGGTCATCGGCAAGCTGGATGGATATACCGCTTTATTATGGATATAGTCGCGCACGTATTGATCAGATACATCAACTGGTATCCAGCGCATAATGTCACTCAAGGAACACTGATTGAGGATCTCCGGGAGGTTCTCTCCCAATCCGAGCCCTGGGTGGATGCTTAAGATTAAGTCTCCAGAAAATGCCGAAGCTATGATTGTCGCCGAGGCACCAATGTCGACTCCCAAAACACCTTTGTGGGTATGTGCGTATTCCTTGCTGATATACCGAATGGTTCTTCCGAAAGCAGTGGCCGCTGGCATTAAATGATTACCAGTCCATAAATCCACTTCCTGGATGCCACGGATTTGGCGGGATCGTACTAGGCGAAATATTTGAGCCAAAGCAGGTTGCGAAGGTGTTAGCTGTTCGCTCTCATAGGATTGGCGGACATTGGGAGCAATGTGTAAATTTGCCAGAGTACCGAGCGATGCCTGCACGTCCTTAACCAGCTCTGAGTTGCCTGCATATAACACTTCTGGTCGCTGTTCTTTGGGCATCAAATAACAAGCCAAACCAACCGCCTCAAGCAGGTCAAGTACTGATCCCTTCGCACCACCTTCAATTCCTCCCGCGACGACGATCAAGTCTGGGTGCATCTGCAGGATGGTATCCAAACGGGCAACGGTTCCTCGCCGATCGTTCAAGCTCATTGCTTCCACCACCCTGGCGTAGGTGGTGGATGCCAGGTTTTTTGCACTCTCAGTGGAAATGTCCTCTAACAAACCAATCGCCACTACTTTGAGGGGAGGCCCAACCGAAACAGTTGCCACGCATGCATCTACCCCAGATCCGTTGGGTTGGGAGGGGATTACAAGCTGCCCTTCAGCATTAAATATCACCCGACCAGTAATGTCGTGCAACTGATCCAAGGCTTCCTTTACACCCACACTGACGTCATTAAAAGGAGCGCCCGCCGTTGTCGGCACACTACCTTGTCCTAAAAATCGATAATGTCCCTCAACGACATCGAATAGAATCACTCGCGTGGAAACAGTTCCGATTTCTATTGCAAGGACCGAGTCAGCGTCAATAAGTGAAGTAGGCATGTCGGTTATCTATTAGATGAAACGAAGAATGATATCCCAAAGAAAACGGATTCGATCAATTAGGGCTGTGAGGGCGGCGATGTATACACCCGTAAACAGGACGCCCAGTGTAACAACAATGAATCCCTGCCCGACCGTAGATAAATAATCCAGGATTACTGAGCGTTGAACCGGCACGCCTTCCTCTTGACGTTTTATTCCAAACTGGAAGTAGAAGAGTGTGGTTACGGTTCCCACCAAGATAACCAACCCATTGATGAACCATCCAACGATATTGTGCAACTCAGCTGGGGCTGATTGGAGACTAAGTAGGTTTACCGATGCCCCGACCTGAGGGAATATTGTTCCTCGAACAGCGCCAGCAATTACTGTAGCCGCCCCAACTCCGGTCAGAAAAGCCAACACTGGCGTTCCCCAGCGCGCCAGGCGCGGTGACGCCTTGGTCGTCATCCAAATTCCCAATATGACTGCTGGTACTACATGGATAGCATAGGTGACTAATCCGTCTACTTTACCCGTTGTAAATATCTGGAGTACAGGTACAAGGACCTGGTACCAGAGCACGTTATATAGAATTAAGACCGCTGCATATCCCGAAGCCGCACCAACGAAAATATGGATCGCTAGCCGGAACAGGGCATTATCACCGATGATATAACTGAGTATCATAATCGTCAGCAGGAAGCCGATGATAGCTCCGATTGGGTCAGCCAGCTGGTTGATTCGCTCCAACATGGTCGCTCCTAGATTTCCTTCTTATTACTCGATGCAAGCATCTTGATTACCACGCTGGCAATACTGCCAATAAGAATGATCAAAACAGAAACGGTGATTCCCACGCTAAAAGCATCCCAGACACCATTATGTTGGAGGATGCCTACCGTACGGCCATAAGCTATACCACCAGCAAGACCAGCAATCAAACCTTGAACTTGAGAGGGTATAGCTTCATAGTATGGACGAATCAGTGGTTCAGCCTGCGAGCTTGTCACGATTAAAAGCGGTTTCCCTGCCTCCTGTAACTGCGGGCCGATTTGTTCTATCCAACTCCGGGCTATGTCAGGGTCATGCGTCATGATGATCACAGCAGTGAAGTCTTTAATGCTCGATATTGCATTCAATGGAACCCCTGCCCAAACGTTGTAACCATCCAATGAGTAAGGTAAGATACTCCTTGGGGAGATAGCCAAGCCAAGCAAACCCATCGTGCCACCAGGAAGGTAACCAAGGTCTGTATAATTTGAATAAGACCCCGGGTTTCCCGCTAAACTTGAGCTGACTTGATTGATCATACTCTCTGCCAATGCCGGGCCTGACGGGGTTGTTGCGACCAATGTCATGTAAACATTTTTGTTCATCAGCTGAGACATCACATTGGTCACGGCGACATTCATTTCCCCTGAAAAACCAGCCTCGTAATCAAACGCGATCAACACTGGTTCACCAGAAGGCAACATTTGTATCTGCTGTGTAAAATCGACTACGCCAGGAATATTGCCAGGCTGTGGAGCTGGGGTTTGCTGGCTTCCGGCAATGACCACCCAAACCATCGGCAGAAATAATATTATTGCAACAATCCATCGAAAGATATTTCGAGAGGTGATGATAGGTTGGGATGGCAATGGCTTTGGCTTCTCTTCATCAGCCAGCAACTCTTCCATCATTGCTACGCGAGCCTGCTGTTCATCTGTGACCCGCAATTTAATAGAGTAAGTGGGCGGCTTTTGCGCTCGTAAAGCTGATGGGCGAGCCGATATCACCCCGCGTAAGCCTATCAAAGGTCCTGCCGTGACAATATCTGCACCTGATAAATCCTCCACCGGTCCAGTAAGCGAAACTGCTTCGGTAGGGCGGAGGGCTTCCAGCCAGCCTGGGAGTTCGGCCGGCGCAATTGGGGTTTCCGATTCCTTGGGGCTTGGTGGGGTTTCTTCAGGGCCTGACTTTGAAACCCAATCTGGTGGTGCTGGTAGTTCCTCACCTTTTTTCTCGATTGATTCCTCAGCTGGGGCTTCCATTTGCCCTGGTTCACTCGCAAACAATTCACCTTCCATCTTGATCGTGGAAGATGCTTCTAGGCTGGTTAACCACGCTGGTTTTTCTATGGGTTTGGTAGGCGGAGGTTGCTTTCCTTCGGTCGATCCTTCAACTGGAGCCTCGGTGCTTTCGCGAGAAACATCCTGCGCTTGTTCTTCCAGTGGCTCTTCTTCTGAGCCTGTTTGAACAGGTTCGCCCGCTCCAGCTTCTTCAAGCAAGCTCGCCAGCCAATCATCATCGATTGCGGGTACCTGAGGGCTTGGAGGGGTTGATGGTGGGTTTAATAAAGAATCAATCTGTTCCGAAACCTGATCGGGGGTTGGTTCTTCAGGTATATCCTCTGACTTATCCAGAAAACTAGCCTCAGTTTCTTTAAGCCAATCGGGGATGTTCTGTTCCAGATTTGGCGAGCCCTCTGGTACCGCAGCCTGTTTTTCTACCTCATCTGGTTTACCGAAGGATGAAAGCAATTCACCTAATTCATCTTCACCTTGGGCAGGAGTGATAAACCCCTCTGTTTTCAACGGTGCCTGGCAATACTTGCACACATCTAGGTCGGGTGGATTGGGCTTGCCACATAATGGACAGATAATATCGGTCATGCGCTATCCACCATAAGGACGATCAACACCGATTAGAATGCGTATGCCAGTGGCTACCGTTCCCAGAGCAACACCCAGCAAAAGCCCGCGTGCTCCCGCAATCGCAGGTACCTGGGCAAGCCAACTCCGCACTGCGCTTAAAGGAGTAATCTCACCGAAGAAGAAAAGTGGAACTGATCCCAATAAAACTACCAGCACGGTCAACAGGAATAAAACGGTGTTCCACTTTGGCCGGCGTGCGAGTAAACGCGCCCCAGCATACACTAGAATTACCGCCAACACAGCCAACAGACTGATCTCTACAGGCACCTGGAAGGTATTAAACACCCACAAAGACCAGAATCCAGCTGGACCACTGATGCTAACGATAATGACTGTGATAATCAAAGATATCAGCAAAACAATACTATAGATGCTGCCTGGTCCTTCACTACTGGCCTTTTTCCAATGTACCATTGCCAGGTTAAATATACCCAATAGCAAAGCAAATGCCGCCAGGATGATTGCCCACCCGATTAGAGTGGATTGAATGCCACCAAATACTCCAGGGAAAAAATATCCCAACAAAACGAACAAACCAGAGATAATGGCAATAATTGCGTTTGTAATGGGTAGAATTTTCTTCACGGCAAGATTCCTAGTAGTTTAAGGATCGCCCCGATCAGGATGGCAACCACCAGCACCCATCGTAAGATGTCCTGCGCGCGTAGGCTGGCTGAATGCGCCACACCCGCTCCTAAATAGGCACCTGCTGCATAAAGCTCCTCACCAAGTAAAGTCTCATCCGAGGTGGCGTAAAGGACTGCTTGAGCATGGATGCTGTCACTTCCCCCCACGGTAAGGGAGCGACTGCGCTCGCCAGCTTCAGTTAGCAAGGCTATCTCAGTCCCAAAATGGCCGGCAAAGATATTGGCGGAGATTTGCTCGTCATGGATGGTTGGCATGGCTCCAGCAGCGTATGCCATGGGAGAAAGACCGGTCAGGCGTGCATTTGTGGGGTCATAACGCTGTTCAGTCGCCAGGCTGCGGTAGGTGCTCTGTAAGGTATCCTGACTGAGGATCGTGATTATCCCATCACCTGAAGTTGTCATTGGAGGCCGGTCACTGTTTGAGGCTGCACGGGCACAACGATCAAGGATGGTAAGACCGATAAAAGCTGATCCACCCTGCAAATCATTGATATTCCCGCGACCTAGGGATATATGAAGCCGTTTACCGGCTTCCACGGCAAGATCGACTTCACGCCGAAAGTGACTGAAAGCCTGGATGCTTCGCAAGTTGATCTTTGCTCGCGTATGATCTGATAAGATATAGTATAGAATCAGACCCAGGCATAATAGGATGAACAACAAGCCCAGGTAAGTGTTTATCAAACTAAGCACCAGTTCCACTAGTAGGCGCCTCCCTTAAAAACAAGATGAATTCACGCTTATCAGCAGGATTCTCGAGTACGTGAGCAAACGCATGAAGTGAACGTGATGACACAGCACCAGAAAGCAAAGGTTGGCTTAGATACAGCACCTGTGCAACCAACACGCTCAGAGAACCTGCTGCCTCAAGCAGGGAAGCTACTGCCTTTCTCATCCCCCAACGTTCCAAGGCACGCGCCCAACTATCCCAGGTAGACTGGTTCTCATCCATGATTAAAGTATAGCACAAAATTGCGGAGCAATTTTATTGCCATGTGTTTTTTCAAAGAGAACTTGCCTTGCCCAATGAAATTGAAATATGACAGGGGACAGGTGATTTTTATGCCATATATAACTGTCTCTTTCACTACAGTGCGGCTAAACTAGTAAATTAGTCTATTGCATCATTCTTGAAATCCAGCGTAACTTACGCATACTAAATATGGAGCATCGTTAATGAAAAAACTAACCGCCAATATCGATGGCAACGAAGCGACTGCCTATGTCGCCCACAAGATAAGCGAAGTGATCGCGATCTATCCAATCACCCCCTCATCCACAATGGGAGAGTACGCCGATGAGTGGTCAGCCCATAAGCGTCCGAACCTTTGGGGAACGATCCCGTTAGTGATTGAAATGCAATCCGAGGGTGGCGCGGCAGGTGCCGTGCATGGGGCACTGCAAGCCGGCGCCCTTAGTACCACCTTCACCGCCTCACAGGGATTGTTGCTTATGATCCCCAATATGTATAAGATAGCAGGTGAACTGACCTCGACGGTGTTTCACGTCTCGGCTCGCTCCCTGGCTGTACACGCCCTATCCATCTTTGGTGATCATTCAGACGTGATGGCCACACGTTCCACGGGATTCGCCCTGCTGGCTTCCTGCTCGGTGCAGGAGGCTCATGACTTCTCCCTGATTGCCCAAGCAGCCACCTTGGAATCCCGCGTGCCCTTCCTGCATTTCTTCGATGGCTTCCGTACCTCTGCTGAGGTCAACAAAATCGAGATGCTCAGCGATGATGAAATTCGCGGCATGATCTCTGACGAGCTGGTGCAGGCACACCGGGCACGTGCTCTGTCACCTGACCATCCCTATATTCGCGGTACGGCTCAAAACCCCGATGTATATTTCCAGGGCCGTGAGACGGTCACCCCCTTCTACGCGGCATGCCCGGGGATCGTGCAAAAAGCCATGGACAAGTTTGGCTCCAGGGTCGGGCGGAGCTATAACCTGTTTGATTACGTCGGTGCACCCGATGCCGAACGGGTAATTATCATGATGGGCTCCGGTGCTGAAACTGCGGGTGAAACTGCCCTTTTCTTGAATGAGCATGGTGAGAAAGTCGGCGTAGTAAAAGTGCGCCTTTACCGTCCGTTTTCAAATGAACACTTGCTAAAAGCTCTCCCAAATACTGTCAAAATGGTGTCAGTGCTAGACCGGACGAAGGAACCCGGGGCGGCTGGCGACCCGCTTTACCTGGATGTGGTCAATGCCATCTTTGAGGGTGGCCGGCAAATCAAAGTTCTTGGTGGGCGTTACGGACTATCTTCCAAGGAATTTACACCGGCTATGGTCAAGGGTGTTTTCGATGAGATGTCTAAATCTCAACCGAAAAATCACTTCACCGTGGGCATCAACGATGATGTTTCCCACACCAGCCTGGAGTATGATCCCGACTTTGATATTGAATCCCCTTTAACCACTCGCTGCGTTTTTTGGGGATTGGGCGCTGATGGCACGGTAGGTGCTAACAAAAACTCGATCAAGATCATCGGTGAGGAAACCGATAACTATGCCCAAGGATACTTTGTATATGACTCGAAGAAATCGGGGGGCAATACCATCTCGCATCTGCGTTTTGGTCCTAAGCCTATCCGTGCCCCGTATTTGATCACCCATGCGCAGTTTGTCGCCTGCCACCAGTTTAACTTTCTTGAGCGCTTCGATGTGCTCAGATTCGCCATGCAGGGTGGTGTCTTCCTGGTGAATAGCCTTTATGGACCTGATGAGGTATGGGATTATCTACCGCGTGAGGCGCAGGAAGTCATCCTGAAGAAAAAACTGCGCTTTTTTGTGATCAACGCTCACGAAGTCGCTAAGAATACCGGTATGGGTGTGCGCATCAATACCATCATGCAGACCTGTTTCTTCGCCATCAGTGGCGTGTTACCTCGTGACGAAGCTATCGCCGAGATCAAGAAAAGCATCAAAAAGACTTATTGGAAACGCGGCGAAGCTGTGATCAATAAAAACTTTGAAGCGGTTGACCAGACCCTGGTGAACCTGCATGAAGTGAAGGTGCCCGAAACGGTCACAAGCACCATCACCCGCCGCCCGCAAGTGCCTGAAAAAGCACCCAAGTTCGTCAAGGATGTACTGGGCAAGATTATTGGCTTGGAAGGTGACGATCTTCCCGTCAGTGCTTTCCCGGTGGATGGCACTTACCCCTCCGGCACAACCCAATGGGAAAAGCGCAACATCTCGCTGGAGGTACCAGAATGGGTGCCTGACCTGTGCATCCAGTGCGGTAAGTGCGTTTTTGTCTGCCCCCATGCGGTCATCCGTGCGAATATTTATGAGCCACAATACCTTGATACAGCTCCGGCTACCTTCAAGTCGATGGATGCCAAGTTCAAGGAATTCCCCAATACCAAATATACCGTCCAGGTGTCAACTGAGGACTGTACTGGTTGTGCCCTGTGTGTGGAAACCTGCCCCGCCAAGGATAAGACCCAGGTTGGACGAAAAGCTCTCAACCTGGTTGAGCAATTACCCATCCGCGAGCAGGAGCGTGATAACTGGGAATTCTTCCAGACCCTCCCCATCGTTGACCGATCGCTGATCAACCTGCGTACACTGAAGAATACACAGCTTCTGGAACCTTTGTTTGAATTCTCCCTGGCCTGTACAGGTTGTGGTGAGACGCCTTACGTGAAGCTGCTCACCCAGCTCTTTGGCGACCGTCTTATGGTGGCCAATGCCACTGGCTGCTCCTCAATTTACGGCGGCAACCTGCCCACCACACCGTGGACCATAAATCAAGATGGTCGCGGTCCAGCCTGGTCAAACTCGCTTTTCGAAGATAATGCTGAGTTCGGTCTCGGGTTCCGCCTGACGTTGGATAAGCAGAACGAATACGCGCTTGAGCTTCTACCTCAGCTGGCGAGCCTGGTTGGTGAACCACTGGTGACTGGTCTTCTCAGCGCCGATCAAAGCACCGAAGCTGGTATCAAAGAACAGCGTGAACGCGTCGCCTTACTCAAAGCACGCTTGCAAGGGGTGAAAGACCCCAGAGCACGCGACATGCTCAGCCTGGCTGATATATTGGTACGCAAGAGTGTGTGGATCGTAGGCGGCGATGGCTGGGCTTATGACATCGGCTATGGTGGTCTGGATCACGTGCTGGCGATGGGACGTAAAGTTAACATGCTAGTGCTGGACACAGAAGTTTATTCCAATACTGGCGGGCAGTCGTCCAAGTCCACCCCACGCGCTGCGGTAGCTAAATTCGCTGCCAATGGCAAGGGTACACCCAAGAAAGACCTGGGATTGATCGCCATGTCATACGGGTATGTGTACGTCGCCCGCGTGGCGATGGGTGCGAGTGACCAGCAGACCCTGAATGCCTTCCTCGAAGCAGATGCCCACGAAGGCCCATCCCTGATCGTCGCATATAGCCACTGCATCAACCACGGTATCGACATGCGCAAGGGATTGGAACAGCAAAAACTGGCTGTCCAATCCGGTTTCTGGCCACTCTACCGCTATAATCCAAAACTGGTCGAAGAGGGTAAGAATCCGCTCATCATCGACTCAAAAGACCCATCCATTCCATTGGAACAATATGCGTATAACGAGACCCGTTACCGCATGTTGGTGCAAAGTGATGAACAACGTGCCGAGATGCTGCTAAAACTGGCCCAGCAGGATGTAAAATCGCGCTGGGAGCTGTACAAGCAAATGGCCGCCATGCATTACGGAAACAACGACGGCAATGATTAATCAAGGGAAAATAAGGAGATACACCATGGTCGATCTCACCACTACTTACCTCGGACTTAAACTGAATAACCCACTGGTAGCTTCGCCTTCCCCACTTTCTGAGAAAGTGGACAATGTAAAGCGCATGGAGCAGGCTGGCATCGCGGCAGTCGTGATGTACTCGCTCTTCGAAGAACAGATCATCCACGAGAGCCTGGAGCTGGATTATTTCCTCAACCGAGGCACGGAATCGTTCGCCGAAGCGTTAACTTATTTCCCGAATATCGGCAGGTACAGCCTGGCTCCAGATAAATACCTCGAAAACCTGGAGAAGACCAAGCGGGCGGTCAACATTCCTGTGATGGGCAGCCTGAACGGCGTCTCCACTGGTGGTTGGATCGAATATGCTCGCAAGATACAGGATGCTGGTGCGGATGCACTGGAGCTTAACCTGTATTATTTGCCCACCGATCTCAACCTCACCAGCAACCAGATTGAAGATAATTACATCAAGCTGGTTAGCGATATCCGTGCTGATGTCAAGATTCCACTGGCAGTCAAGCTCGCACCCTTCTTCACCGCCCTGCCAAACTTCGCCAATCGTCTGGTGGAAGCTGGTGCCAATGGGTTGGTGCTCTTTAACCGCTTCTACCAACCTGACATGGACCTGGAAACTCTCGAAGTAGTTCCCAACCTGGTGTTGAGCAATTCTGATGACCTGCGCCTGCCGCTGCGCTGGATTGCCATTCTATATGGCAAGGTGAAAGCTGATCTCGCCCTGACCAGTGGCGTTCATACCCCTCAGGATGCGATCAAAGCCATCATGGCAGGTGCCAATGTTACCATGAGCACATCAGCTCTCCTCAAGCGCGGGACACAAGCCATCCAGCAGATCCTGACTGGCATGGAAGAGTGGATGACTGCACACGAATACGAATCAGTCCAGCAAATGCGTGGTAGTATGAGCCAGGGTGCAGTAACAGATCCAGCTGCGTTCGAACGTGCGAATTATATGAAAGTACTCAACTCTTTCAACTCAGAGTTAATCTAGACTCAGGAAAATCCTAAGATCATTAAAAATACACGAGCGGACGCATCG
>JBAPSY010000014.1:0-27314 GCA_049281855.1 Anaerolineales bacterium | reverse complement strand
TGTACCAAAATTGAGATCATAATTTTGGGGCATAAGCGTACCAAGTAAAATTCGACGGATTAATGCCCGGCTGAGCGAATCTTCCTTTAGGATTCCTAAGGATTTCTCTTGAGGATCAAATACTTCCCATTCATCCTGGACCATAGAACCGAACCCTTTTCGATGCAGACCTCCAACTTTAGTCGAATATTGGCTGTCGATCACATCATAATATGAAGAAAAATCGAGGATTTGTCTGGCTTGGATATTTAATAATTCACGGGTTTTCGTTTCATCCGCATAAACTCGGACATCCTCTTTGAGTTTAAATATTTTTTGTTGGCTGTATAGAACCAGCTGATCTTGTGGATTAAATATGCGAAATATTCCAGTTAATGCTAATATCTGTCTTTTTAATATATACCTATCAGATTGGAAAGCAATGTCCATACTATTTTGTTCCTAACACTTTTTCATCCAATGATATCCACGTTCGTTCCAGTCGCTTTGTATATATCTTCCTGGTCTGGAGGCGCATCTGGTTTCGTCCACAAGTAAACCCATTTTGCAGCTTGAGAGGTTAAGTTGATGCAGCCATGGCTGCGCGGCCGACCAAAATTATTATGCCAGTAAGTTCCATGGAATGCAATACCATCTTCGGTTATATACGAGTTCCAGGGAACACCGGGTAAATCGTAACCATTGGCTGCGAGATTACCACGAGCCATATGACGGGATGCACGCTTATGGAATGTCTGGTGCCTGCCGGTGGGAGTGGAATAATCACCGTTACTAAATATTGCTCCCGAAGCGATCCTAGCCATAAACACCGGTTGGTCGTATTCATAGGCTATCATTACCTGCTCAGGTATATGAACCTCAATTCGTTTCATATATGATGGGACATCGGCAGATATAGGGTTCAATTCATTCGCGGGGATCAATCGCAAATGAGACGCTGGGACGTAAAACATATATTCCCATTTGTCATCCCGAACTCCATACCAAGGATTGCCATCTGTATCCTGAACGATTTCCATCACCCAATAGGTGGTAGCATAATAAAAGCGATAGGCAACTGGTTTGTCCTGACCTGGATCCCAATGTGCATCTGTAAATGGCACGGTCACTTCAGCGAGAGTACCTCCCTGTGGTAGATTTGTGATCACTGGATTGGTGATGGTCAAAACCGGTTGGATCGACCCAGAGTGTACATAACCTTCATCAGCCAGCTTATACCAAACCATATTGAACGAATCTTCCGACTTGCCAATCGTGATTTCAGATATCGGTAGGACCCAATCGCGCCAGTAAGTGTTTAATCGAGTACCACTCAGGGATGGTACATCATATACGTTTACGGATGGATCTACAACGCGTCCTTGTTGATTGAGTGGTAAGACTTCAACTTTATTAATATCAGCAAGGATATTATTCGTAATTTTCGCATGAAAACCGGATTGATTTAGAAGACGTGTTAAATTCTTCGTGGGAGGGACAAAGAGACCAAGTGCTGCTGCAATCCCCATCCCCCCTAATTCTAGGAACTCCCGGCGTGTAATCGATTGAGATGCAAGCGGATGATTATATATTCTCATCACTCGTGGATATTCACCAAAGTACCGATATCTGCCCAATAGAAAAGCCATTCTGCATCCGGAATGGAAAAATTAATGCAGCCATGGCTCATGGGAGTGCCGAAATTACTATGCCAATACGTCCCATGTAATCCATAACCACTATAAAAGTACATAACGTATGGTACATCAGGTAGATAGTATCCTGGTCCGGCCATATCAGCATAGACATATTTTACATAAATATGAAACTGGCCGGTCACTGTGGGGTGCTGCCAAGTACCGGTCGAAACGAGAAATGAATTTACAATTACATTACCTTCATAAGCGTAGGTAACCTGGTCGGATAAATCCACGTCAATCCAGCGATCACTACCTCCGGGTTGAGGTAATTCTTCATCTATTGGTTCATCTGTCGGATACGGTGTATCCGTAGGATAAGGGGTGAATGTCGGCGTTGATGTATCGGTGGGAGTCGGGGTCGGAGTTTCAGAAGGTGTCGCAGTCGGTGTTTCTGTCGGCGTTGGTGAGGGTGTGATCGTCGGTGTATTACTGGGAGTGGGTGTATTTGAAGCTTTTACCAGACCGTTTTGGGCAGCAACTAATACCTCTGGTCTAAAAAAAAACGAATTAAAATAAAAACCCATCGCAGGTGACACTAATGCGCTGGTAATGACTACAAAAAAGGCCAGGATCACCACCCACCATTTAAAACTGATACGGTTCCTGGTAAGAGGTTTAGTACTCGAGGTAGTTCTGGAGGGGGTTGTAGGAGGTTTAGCTGGGGTTGAACTGAGTGGTTGATGAATTGGCTCTGCCCGAACACGCTTAATCGCCCAATGCATCCCAAGCCTGGCACGTTTACTATCCGGATTAATAGATAAAGCCTTTTGGAGATAAGCTAAGCTGGCACGAGGAGATGATACAGCAGCCAGCCATAACCATGGCTCTTCAATATTGGGATTAATATTCGCAGCTATGCGTGCCCAATATCTTGTTTCGGAATGGTTACCTTGATGGTAAGAAATCCGGGCATTTTCAAGAGCCTTACGAAGTTGGTCTGCATTATCAATCATGGTACCTGAGTCGAGCTGACGTCTTCGTTCCGGACAAAGCAAAGGATTCCAGAAGCTATTCCATTGGCTATCACATCTGGATGTTGGGTAAGTATTTCCCGATCCAAATTCATAAATCCAGTTTCGATAATTGCTGCAGGAGTATCAGTGCTAATCTCACTAAAAGCGTGATAATTTGTCATATCTCCAGTGACACTGCCTGAATGGAATTGTAAACCTGTAGTTTCAGCATACCTTGTGCGTATACAAGTGGTTAATCTAGCCGCCTGTTCGGGGTATTTGGTAGAAATTGCTGCCGATACCTTGAAACCAGTAGCTTGATCATTAATGTACTCACACGAGTCGGCGTGAATTGAAACCAACGCTAGGGCATGATATCCGGTTAATCTTGGGTCAAATTCAGCTAATAGATCAACATTATAACCTTGGGCGACGAGGTCTTCTCTTACCAGACTTGCGACGTTCAAATTTATATCGACCTCATGAGACCCCCCCAAAGCATCTGAGCACACAGCACCGGAATCATTCCCGGAATGACCAGCAACAATCCCGATGCGTGGGTTAGTGCGGGGTGTTGTGGTTGGATATTCAACTTGGGGTGTCGTTCTTTGAAGGGCGAGGGCACTCGATAACTTTTCAGATAGTCCCCCAGGGAGTAGTCCCGGCTCGGTCCAAGCGGTGAACAGGGTTGCAAGGACGAACGCTACAACAATCACGAGTTGAAGCTGCCGGAACATTCCACCTGAGCTACTTTTTGGAGTTGAGGTTATATTTTGGACAGAGCTGCTTGAGGTAGAAGTCGTTTCTTTATTCATCAGCTTGATACTACCTTAATTATTAAGAGATGACAAGTGTTTCGTACGTCCAAAGTACTTGACGATGTACGAATGGAACTGTATATTGTATATGTTGGTAAGAATATGGATAGGAGAGTGCAAATATGGTGCCAGAACAACAACTCACTGATAAGGATCGATCGTATTTATTATCTTTAGCCCGACAATCCATTGAGAATTTCGTCAATAATACCTCACTCCCACCATTGGATCTTAATTCAGTATCTCCTATACTACTAGAACAAGGGGCGTGTTTTGTAACTCTTACTTATAAAGGATATTTAAGGGGGTGTGTTGGCGCGCTTGAGCCATATCAAAGTTTAGTTGAGGATGTTCGAGAACATGCAATTTCGGCAGCTTTTCAAGATTATCGGTTTCCACCTGTCCAAGCCAAAGAAATTAAGGAAATCGAGATAGAAATTTCATATCTCTCCCACCCCAAGATATTAAAGTATGAAAATCCCGCTGAACTACCGAAGATTTTGAGGCCGAATATTGATGGGGTTGTGATACGCGATGGAATGCGAAGAGCGACCTTCTTACCGCAGGTTTGGGAGAAAATTCCAGACCCAGAAGAGTTCCTGGAACAATTATGTATGAAAATGGGCTCACCAGCTGATTTATGGCGGAGAAAAAAACTAGATGTGTTGACTTACCAGGTTGAGGTATTCCACGAGTAGACTGTTATAGTATTTCGAAAATTACCAGTCTTCCTCTCCAAAGTCAAAGAGGGGTCCAATCGATTGGCGTGTGTAATTTCGAAAGATAGCATCTGCAATAAGAGGTGCAACCGATAATACAGCCATATTTTTCGGGCGTTTTTCGATTGGTATTGGGACAGTGTCGGTGGTAATGATGTGGGTGATTTGAGGGATGGATTGTAATTGATCCAATGCATCCCCAAAGAAAAGCCCGTGTGTACACACGGTATAAATTTCCTTAATTCCACTATTCACCAGAAATCGACTGAGGGTAATGACTGATCCTCCTGTTGCAATCTCATCATCATAGATAATGGCACGTTCAAACCCGGCAACCTGCTTGGTGATCAAGTCACCTATTTGCACGTTAGTATCTGATATTCGTGTTTTTTCAGCAGATATGGAGGGTAAATTGAAATGATGTGCCAACCGGGCTGCTGACCCTGCTCGGCCGTAGTCTGGGGCAACTACGATGGTATTTGTACCATCGAATTTCTCGGCTTGTTGGAGCTCCCGTAGGTGATTTACAAAAATACCTCGGGCTGTCAAAGGATCGGTAGGTATCCTGAAGAAGCCGTGAACTTGTGGTGAGTGCAGTGTCATGGTCATCACATGTGTCGCACCAGCTGTTTCCAATAGGTCGGCAATCAGGCGAGCGGTGATGGAAATGCGGGGTGCATTTTTTTTATCAGATCGAGCATAGGAGAAATAAGGAATAATGGCATGGATCTCCCTTGCTCCAGCTCCTCGTGCAATATCCAACATCATTAATAACTCGAGGAGGTGCTCGCTGACAGGAGGAATCATGGACTGCACAATATATACTGAGCGTGAGCGCACGCTAGCACCAAGCTGGATATATAAATTATCGTTACTGAAACGAGAAAAATGGGTAGATTCCAAAGGAATATTTAAGTGGAAGGCAATCGAGGTTGCTAATTCTGGATGAGAACGTCCGCTAAAAATACGTACATCATCGGGATTAAGTTTACAATCCATATTTAATCCTCATAAATAGTTGATGATTGCATCGATGGTTTGGAGTAGACACGCTGATATAAATTATATCTTTAATACCCTGAAAGTCAAAATGTGTGGCGCTTATGGACAACTAAAAGTTCAGGAAATTTATCAGAAAAAATCGTCTACCTCAGAAGTAGGATGAATCAGGATGGGAAATTAACTAAAATTGACAACTATATCATTCATCTTGTCAGGTTGTATCTTGATGGTTGTTTTAGATGGATTTCTTAGAAGCGCTATCCTAATTCGATCTTTTGATGCTGATTGTTTGTGCCTGATTATTATTAACTGTAATATTTTGCCCGTCAGAAAAAATGACCAGTGCTTTCTTCTCCTGTTGAATCACAGTTAAACCACGGAATTTTATCGTGACAGGCCATGGAAATGGATTGCTTCCGGTTATCTCGACTTTGGATGAACTTATAATTTTCACCCCAAGGATTTGGAGAAATAAACCTATGGGAATCAGGCTGGTCAAAGAATTTATTGGGCCTAACGGTTTTCCAGTCTCGCTATGATAATACTGATGAAATGACATATCCTTTTTGAGTGAATAATTCACAGCCTTCATCAGTCGTGAGAATATTTCTGCAGCCTTCTTACGCTCACCATATTGGACGAGCCCATCCATTATCAAGCTTATCCATGGAAGATGAATTCCAAAAAACTCTTCTGGAACATCATTTTGTCCTAGGAAATCTATGCATGATCTTAATCCAAATGGGCTTAGAAATCTATTTTTGTTCATGATGGTTAGATTTATTAGAATTTTTGACTTTTCTTCGGAGGGGATTCCTGCCCAGAGGGGTATTAATAAAGATTGATCAATACATGTCAAACATGCAGTCTTAGCAATTACCTCAACTTCATCCAATATCCCGGTGACTTCAATTTGCTCGATGGTTTTGTAGACATATTCGCTGGTGATGAATCCAGAACCAAGATGCCAGCGCAGTCGATTGGATGGAATATGATCCACACGGTGGGCACCAGTTGTCGTTGTACCATGGATAAAGATCTGAATCGGCAGGGTGCCTTCTTTTTTAGATTCGATACGAATAACTGGACGAATGGGTTCCTGAAACTCTTGATGTATTTCCATAACGCCAGCACCAAATAGCCTACCCAAGAATTCTCCTCGGGTGGAGAAATGGGAATCTCGGTCTCGATAAAGATAACAAGCTTTCTGGTCATCCCATGACGCATCCAACATTGACTCAAGCTTATCAGCAATAGTTTCTAACTGATTTATCGCTTCAATGTCGTTTATTTGCTTTGCAATTGAGATTATTGACTGACACTCCCGATAAAGAAAAGAGCTTAGGTCAGGACTTTCAACTGTTGAGATATCCATACCTGACGACCAAGGATATATGAAAGAAAATTGTGGGTTTTCTTCAAATCCCGTTTGAATGGTTCGATCCCACTCAGGAATTAAATCTTGATCACGATCATGTTCGATGGTAAACCAGGATAAGAAGAAAGCTAGTAATTTGGGAAATACAAATTTTAGGTACTCAATGTCACCTGTATACTCAAAATATTTCCAGGTTAAGTTAGCCAATAATGGATTAGCGAGGAGTTGACTATGTTGACCACCTAAACCCGGTTTCCAATCGATTTCTCCTCCTGGTGCCTGGGTTGAGAAGAAATTATTCAGCAAGCCTTTCAACAATCCTGGTGATGCTGGAAGGAGGAAATTTATCAAATAATATGTATCAAATGCATTTAGTCCATTCCACAAATGATTGTAATCTGAGCCATCATTTAGTAGAGAAAACCCTTGATCGGGATTTCTCGAATATACAAATGATCCTGACGAATAATATTGAGTCGGGTGAATAAATAGTTGGCTCATCTTCGTTTGGGCAAGGTAAAACGCCATGTCCCAATCCTGATTTCCGGTGTGGATCTCTAGCTGTTGGGAATTAAATCGGGAAATACGAGCGAATTCAGCATCCCAGTTTCTATTGATTAAATCTTTTGCCAGCTCATAGGACGCATTCATATCTGCGAGTGAAGCATGTACCCAATGTGATTCTTGTTCGCCATGAGGCGGTATTTCATAATTCAGATTAAGTGAGGGGTAGGGACTTTTACCTGCTGTAGCACCTCCGGTGAGAAACAATACAGGAGTTAGGTTTGTGGTTTGACCAACCAATATGGTGGTCATTCCTACCTCATTGGTAGACATTCGGTATCCATCGGGTGCGGGTACGAGCAGCTCAGCCCATTCAATTTGAAGATGACATTCCTCAGGGCTGGTATTAGTTATTCTAGATCTCCCAGCAACAGCTTGAGAACAGGGAACCCAATACTCAAGTTTGACGTTAATACACGAGAAAGGTTTGAAGGATAAGCTGATATAGTTTGGATAATATTGATGGATCGTGATTGGGAGATAAAAGTGTGCTGGATTATTTACCACCTGACCATCGAAAATAAACCTTGGAAATATTCGACAGATACGGGCTCTCAAACCAAAGGTTGTCTGTAATGAGATGGCAGGGGGTTCGGAATTACCAAAATTAAGCTCCCAAATTTGGTCATTGGTGTAATCAGTCGGATTTAATCTTGAATCAGCTGAAAGAGTAAGAGCAATTGGATGCTCGGGAGTGAAATTCAGTTCATGCATACGACAATTTTCCGTGTGGCTGAGTTTTGGGTCAAAGAGGTAATTCAGTTATATGTGCATGTTATAATTTTTAATATTCTGTTATTCAAAGCCTTTATAAATAATGGAGGATCGGATGGGTAAAATATCATCACAGCGTGGTATGTGGTTTGAAGAATTTGAAGTAGGTCAACAAATCATAACATCGGGGAGAACCATAACTGAAAATGATATCGTATCGTTTGCAGGATTATCTGGTGATTATAACCAAATTCATACGAATGCGGAGTTCGCTGGGGAAACACCTTTTGGCCAGAGAATTGCGCACGGTTTGCTGGGTCTATCGATAGCATCTGGATTGGCGATGCGCACTGGCATCTTGGAAGGAACCGTAATCGCATTCAGGGAAATCAATAATTGGAAATTTTCGAACCCGGTCTTTATCGGTGACACGATTTATGCAGAGTTAAATATCATCGAGACAAAACCAATCCCTCGTTTAGGGGGAGGGTCTCTGATCATTGAGATCGTAGTTATAAACCAACGCGATGAAATTACCATGAAAGGTACATGGACCGCATTGGTCGCCAGCGAGCCAAAATAATTATGCCTAATCCGAATGCGAATGGCGATAATAAAGAATTAGCAAAACGTTTTCGCCGATTATTAAATTCATCTGCTGAAGAGGATGTTACTATACAGAATCCCAACGATGCTGTCTTGGGTGAGACAGAGCAAAGTGGGCTTCATCCAGAAGGGTTCGAAAAAAAAGCTGAAGTAAGTAATCCTTCCCAACCAAAAAATCAGGGGATAGAATTGACGCCTGCTCCCCCCAATGCTTCAATACCCGAAAATAGTGTGGATGAATTAGCCCCACACAGGTTAGTACCTACACCGCCAGAGGATTCTGATGATCATGGACCATTAACCACCCAACCTGTAGAAACTCCACAGAAGTCAGCCCTTGCCATTGATGAATATGGCATGCCATTACCTGGTCGGATCAACAAAATTTCCACCCAATCTACTCCAGATAAATCTTTTGGAAATAATCAACCAGTTTCTCAATATTTCCCTGTACAGCGTGCGTTGGATCGAAAGCTGCAAAACCGAGAAACAGTTAATCCTTCAACGAGGATAAAGTCTCAACGAAATCCGAAACGTCGATATTTTTCCCTAACAACCAGGCAGGGGGTAGGCTGTTTGTTCCGTATGCTGCTTTTGGCAATGCTTGCTGGAATTATTATCCTACTTGTTGGTGGTTCATTTATTGTTTACGAATATTACAAAATAGCTGCAACCTTACCCAGTGTTGCTGATTTACAACAAAGGGCTTCTACTTTTGAGACAACCAGGATCTTCGATCGAAACGGGAGTTTACTATATGAAATCTTGGATCCATCTGCAGGAAGGCGTACTTTCATAACACTGGATAAGATTTCACCGCTAATGGTAGCTGCTACGATTACTACTGAAGATAAATCCTTCTATAGCCATCCAGGTTTTGATTGGACTGCTATTCTTAGAGCGTTTTGGCAAAACTTTAAAAAAGGTGGGACGGTATCTGGGGCCTCAACCATCACTCAACAACTCGCCCGCAGCTTGCTACTTTCACCAGAAGAGCGCACAGAACAATCTTATATACGCAAAGTGAGGGAAGCGCTTTTAGCGGCTGAAATCACACGTAGATATTCAAAAGACCAAATCCTCGAACTCTATTTAAACGAATTCTATTATGGCAACCTTGCATACGGGGTGGAAGCAGCTTCAGAAACTTATTTCAACACGACAGCAGATAAACTTGATTTGGCTCAAGCATCTTTTCTGGCAGGATTACCACAAGCACCCTCTGTATATGATGTCTATCGTAATCGTGAAGCTACAAGAGAACGACAAAAACAAGTATTAACCTTACTGTATGAAGCAAGTAATGAGCAAGGTTGTATTTATGTCAGTAACAGTCCACAGAGGGTATGTGTGGATGCCAATACTGCAGTTGATGCATATGTTGCCTTGGAAGACTATCAATTCAGACCGCCATATGTACAGATTCGATATCCACATTGGGTAAATTATGTTCGTTCCATTCTTGAAACACAATTTGACGCACAAACCATCTACCGATCTGGTTTCTCAGTTTATACCACCATCGATCCAACCCTCCAGGATGAAGCTGAGAAACTTGTGAAGGAGCAGATTGATACTCTAACCGCATATAATGCCACCAATGGTGCTTTGGTCGCCATTCGTCCATCCAGCGGTGAGATCCTCGCCATGGTTGGATCTGCAGATTTTTATAATGAAGTCATTGACGGACAGGTAAATATGGCGATCAGTCCAACAAGGCAGCCTGGTTCTTCGATTAAACCCGTGACATATATCGCTGCATTTGAAAAGGGATGGACCCCTGCTACTTTAATTTGGGATGTGCCTTCAGAATTTCCACCCTCAGGTGATCCAAATGATCCGCGACCTCCTTATAAACCTGTCGATTATGATGGTCGTTTTCATGGACCAGTAACCATTAGGATTGCCTTGGCGAATTCATATAATGTTCCTGCGGTTAAAACACTTCAATATGTTGGAATTTACGATGACCCAAACACTCCGAATGAAGATGGCATGATTTCAGTTGCCCGAAAATTAGGAATTACATCCTTAACGCGGAATGATTACGGACTATCACTTACACTCGGCGGAGGTGAGGTTAGCCTATTGGAGATGACTGGGGCATACTCTGTGATTGCTAATGGAGGAAGACGCGTCCCACCAGTAGCGATTTCCCGAATTTTGGATCATAACGGTAACATTGTTTTTGAATACCAGATTCCACCGGGTGATCAGGTGATACGACCAGAACATGCATTTCTAATTTCGTCTATATTATCGGATAATGATGCTCGAGCTCCTATGTTTGGAGCGAATTCTGTAATAAACCTACCCTTCCCTGTAGCAGCAAAAACAGGGACAACCAATGATTTTCGAGATAATTGGACGCTTGGCTACACGCCTGATCTTGCTGTAGGTGTATGGGTGGGTAATGCAGACTATTCTCCCATGCAGGATACCACCGGATTAACTGGAGCAGCACCAATCTGGTCTCAGTTTATGCAGTCAGCTATTCAACAATTAACAGGTGGTAATCCGTCCCCATTTAACAAACCAAGTGGGATTGTCGATCGGGTTATATGTTCAGTTTCCGGAACCGAACCATCCCAATGGTGCCCGAATCAACGATCTGAATATTTCGCGGCTGATCAATTGCCTTTACCAAGCTCTCAAGATTTATGGTCAAAGGTGGTAGTTGACACATGGACAGGATTGCGTGCATCGACAGCATGTCCAGATTTTACGAAAGAAGAATTTGCTGTAAATGTAACTGATGTTTGGGCAATTGGGTGGATGCAAAATGATTCGGCAGGCAAAGAGTGGGCAAACGAAATTGGATTTACTGATCCAATCCTGATTGCCCCAACCCGAGAGTGTCAATCCAATGACCCTCACCCTATAATCGAATTTACTTCACTTACGGAAGGCCAAACGATTTTAGTATCACCAATCGATATCTTTGCCAAAATAGATGTCTCCTCTGATTTTCAAAACTACACTTTAGATTATGGGTTGGGCGATAATCCAATCGATTGGAAGCCACTCACGGAAAACAACCAGCCAGTTAGCCAATCCAGCAAAATATATTCATGGGATTTAAAAGATGTACCTCAAGGGGTGATTACATTAAGAATCGTCATGAATAGCATAAGGGGAGGTTTTGTTGAGCGAAAAATTCATCTAAATATGATGGTATCAACCTCAACACCGACGGTAACACTTACTCCGACCCTAACACCTACACCAACTCTGACAACTTCGCCCACATCCACGGTTACTGTAACAATAATCCCGACATTAATAGACGCTCCAACGGCTACGCCTTCACCACCTCCGGACTTTATACAACCATAAGAGATTTATACTAACCACAATTGAGGTGTCGAAAATGTAATTGGGTCAAGTCCGAGCAGTTGATCCATATTTTCGCGAATAAGAAGGGAGGATTCTGCTAATGACCTCAAGTGGCGGAATTTTAGAAACCGCCAATTACCTTGAGAGAGATTAAATGCTCTACTCAGTCGTGGGTCTCGTTTTAATTTATAAACTAAGATGTTCGCCCGGCTACCTGGAATGACGATGAAACCTCTCGTCGGAGGTTGGTCACCGTATAGAACAATCTCCCCGATAGCAGCGGTAATCGTCGGGAAGAACCAATAATCCAAGTCACTTTTATTATCCGCCCAACTGATGTATGTTTTTGACGAGTTATATTTTCGGTCATTACATGAAAATCCTAAACGCTCACCGATTTGGTGGATAAAATGGTTGGCTTGTTCGAAATCTACTTGTCTTTCTTTCAAGTTGTCCTCAGGACGGAGAAGCCACCGATTTCGATCGTCTGGATCTGGAGTGCCATAAGATTCAAGACATACACGTATAAAATTAGCATCAGGAGTAAATAAACCTGGAAACTCGACGCACATTGCCTGGTCGATTTCTTTTTGTGTGCAACCTGGGTGATTAACAAAATAATTTACCAGGTTTATCTCGCAGCTATCAGTCATCGAAATGTGATTTACATCTCCGGTTTCGCGTAGCCATAGTAATGTTGACTCAGATATATCAGATGATCGAGTAGGTCGTTCTTTTTCAGATGCAGTCTCACTTACCCCAGATGATGGTTCAGCTGCTGATTCGTCATCTTCGCCTGTACTTATTCCTTCATCACGAGAGATAAATGAGGTTTGAACAATGAGATTTTTACTGGATGCTTCAATATTCGAGACATCTTGCAGATTATAGCGAACAAATCCTGACCGATAAGATAAAGCTTCACGGGCTGAATTATATGTAGTTGAATAGATCAGGGATGGGGTTGGCTCGGTCCGCTCAACTGGCTCGGTTGTCTTTATAGTTATTTCCGATCGATTAATCTGCTTCCCTGCCTGGTATTCACGCTCAGAACTCCATAATATTGCAATACCCATTAATGATGCTGCAATCGTGCATAGATAACTCGCAGGTTCAGCTCTTACCTCCAAATAATTTTTTGCAGATTGGATGGCAGCTTGATTGAGGGCGGGACTAATTTGGGTCAATTCAGGGTAATTTTCACACTTCCATAAGATTTGTGCCTGATCTTCTTCAGGACGGATAGCCATACTTTCGAGACGACATCCAGCAACCCCTGCAGCAACAAGCGCAGCACCAATAAATCCAGGTTCAGCCTCACCGATTAAACCAAAGATACTTGTGGAAGGATCCAGGAAGTTCGCAAGCTGTTTGAAGACTGAAGAGAGAGCTGTTGTGTGCCATGCCCAATCATATCTTTGTCGATGTAACACGCTTTTAAATGTTCCGACTGCTTCTCTGCCCCACAACCAGCCTGCCCATAAAGCCGACAAAGTCCAAAATGCCTGGTTTGGCCTTGGAATTGCGGTGCAAACAGACTTGATATTAATATTTTTCAGAGAATCTATTAAAGTAATAAATCTGCCTTCATAAATGCAAATTCCACCAGTTGAAGGTGGTTCATCAGGCCAGGTCGATACTGCGACGGCTGGATTCGAGGTGATGGTATCACTTGAGCTCCATAAATTTATACCTTCTTCGAGAGCAAACCAGATATTATTTTCACGGAAATGGCGTGGTATCGTCAACTGACGACGCCTTTCCTGTTGGTTTGGTACTCTCCACATAGCATTCGCTAGATCAAATGCATAAAGTAATAATGCAGCAAGATACTTTTGACCTGTTGTAGAGATATTTAGTCCTTCAATTTTATTAATAATTGTGATCAAAGCATAAAGAGCCCTCGGAATATAAACCGATAAAGCTTGCTCAACATGAATTCGATCTTGATCAGTGGTTGCGACCACACGTTCTAGTGCACGCGCTTTGTGTAAACCACTACTTAAAAATCGACTTGAGTATTCTGCATCATAAGGAGTGCAGGGGCGTTCTCCAGAATCTCCACAAAATGGGCATGTATACACGCGCAAATATGGCGTTGGACTACCATGTTCCCAAATAAATGCTTCGGCTGACACAATTTGCCCGCAGCGGTTGCAATAGGTGTTATATAAAGATCGAATATAAGGCTCGATCCTCTCATCGCCAACGTAAGAGGCTGCTAGCTCAGCGAGGGCAGCTCTTAGTTCCTCAGCCTTGGGAGGATCAGCTCTCATCTCAATCAAAAATCGGATGATTGGGTTATTTGCAGTTACCAGGATCTTATACCCAGCGCGCGCAGCTTCTACTGCAATCCGTGGAGATGTACCGAAAGGGTCTAATATCCAGGAACCTTGTGAGACGTTCAATTGTAACCAGGTGGAGATGACTCCATCTTGGATCGGTGGTAGATAGCGCGACAGAGGTTCAAGTTTCTTGGGGAGAACTCCCGGAATAAATGGGATCGATCCAAACATACTTGTTTTCATTAAACAATAGTATATCGGTATCACATAAAAACACAAGACATTAAAATGGTATACTTTTAACATATGAAGCTGATCATTCAGATTCCCTGCCATAATGAAGCACAAGTTATCACTAATACCATAAAATCACTACCAATATCGTTAGATGGTTTTGACTCGATTGAGTATCTGGTCATTGATGATGGGAGTAATGATGGTACTGCAGACGTAGCACTTGCAGCCGGCGCTCACCATCTTGTGAGCCTTCCCGGCCACATGGGCTTAGCTGCGGCATTCACGAGCGGCCTCGACGCTTGCATTAAAAATGGCGCTGATGTAATCGTAAATACGGATGCCGATAACCAATATCATGCAAATGATATTGGTTTATTAGTCAGGCCAATTATTGATGGAAGGGCTCAGATTGTTGTTGGAGACCGTGGGATTGCCACTTTGGAGAACTTTTCACCATTTAAACGCTTGCTTCAAAGAATGGGAAGCTGGGTTGTTGCGCAAATCTCTGGAATGAATATCCCAGATGCAACCAGTGGATTTCGAGCCCTGACCAGGGAAGCAGCTTTGCGCACTCTGGTGTTGAATGATTATTCCTATACTTTGGAAACCTTGATCCAAGCTGGGGCGCGAAGGATGCCCGTAGAATATGTAAAAATACGGACAAATCCACAAACCCGCCCATCTAGATTAATCCGCAGCATTCCGCAATACCTGGCAATTTCAAGCGCCACAATCATCCGGTCTTATACAATGTATCGCCCTCTGCGAGTATTTACGATCTTAGGTGGGATAATCTTACTTGGGGGTGTGGGTCTGGCTGGGCGATTTTTATATTATTACATCGTAGGACAGGGGAGCGGGCACCTTCAATCGGTGGTCCTCTCAGCGGTATTATTAATTGTCGGTTTTCAGGTGGTTTTAATCGGATTGGTTGCAGATTTAATTGGCTTCAATCGAAAAATGCTGGAAGAAGTTCTATATCGCATAAAATACATGGAATTAAACTCGAAAGAAGGGAAAGATCCGAGGGTTGTAAATCGGTCTGATGAAGGTTAATAGTGGGTTGATGGTTACTTTTATCGTTCGCAACCTGAATATCCATACGGCGAACCTATTTAGAATGAGCGTAGGTGAGATCCAATCAATTCGTTGTAAACCACAGATAAGAGACTTCCTGACCTAGACTGAACTATTTTCAATAGTAGGCTCAAAAACAATAATCAGAATAGCCATACCATAGCATTTAAAGAGATTCATAGATTAAGGTTTTAGCAGTGGCTATTTTATATATTTTGAAGTAGAAACCAGAGATTGTTTTAGAGAAATCGGGATTACAACAAGGAATATTGGGTTTTTTACATTCAGTAAAATATATGTTTTATTATGAAAAAAAGATTCCAGAATTTTTTTCAGCATTATTTTGACTCGTTATACGAATCAATGTGTGAGGATAGATATTCGATTCAATTACAACTTGTTGAAACAAATTCAAATTCGTTAATGTTGGATTGTGGATGTCGAGAAGGTGATAACACTCTTCGGATGGCACGACAGATTGGTACTCACCATATCATCGGACTGGACTATATCTATAGTGCATTATATAGGGCAGGTAAAACGGGGATATTTTGTATTCAATCTAATCTAAATGATAGTATTCCGTTGCAAAATGATTCAGTCGATATTATCTTGGCGACAGATGTAATCGAACATTTGATAAAGCCTGCTGTTTTTGTAAAGGAAATGTTCCGGGTTCTGAAACCATCTGGATATATGATCCTAGATACCCCTAATCTATCCTCTTGGCATAATATTTTTGCTTTGTTGATTGGCATACAACCTTTTTCTGGTCCAAATATCACAACAATGGAAGACTCAGATATAGACATTGTAAGAAAAATGCATCGAGTGACCCATGGGCTCAATGAAGAAGGAGAATTTCAAGAACATAGCGAGTTGGAACTTACCCGCCATATCGTTGTTATAGCATATAACTCGCTTATCAACTTATTAAAAAGGGCAGGATTCGTTATTGAGAAAGAATATGGATTTGGATACTACCCATTACCTCCATTTATTGCTCATTTCTTACAACGTTTTGATATTCGCCATACTCATCACCTTGTTATAAAAACAAGGAAAGTATTATGAGAGATGTCTAACTATGATTATTAGTTTTATTCTCTCTTCTTTATTGTTATCTGGCGGTGTTCGTGTAGTCGTCCAATATGCGAACCGCTTGACAAAGCGGGGGCATCAGGTTTCACTAATTATACCCAATGGGACAATCGATCCGGAAATAAAACAAGAAATAGATCCAGGTATCCAGATAATCGAAACAAAAAGTGCGCTGGGTCGCAGGATGAATGTATTTAGATTAATTCGTTTATGTTGGGAGATGGCTAATTGTATCCCTCAATCTGATGTTATTATTGCAACACACACACCTACAACTGCTGTCAGTTTAATCGCAGCCAAGTTATTAAATCGGGGGAAAATTATTTGGTATTACATGGATTATCAAGAGATGTTCGACGAACGACCGATTGAAAGGTGGTTGCTTAGGAATGCTTTACGATGGCATGACTATGCTATTACATTATCAGATGCTTGTGTTCAAGAATTGCATTCATTTTGTCCAGGTAAGATCATTAATATAGGGCTTGGAATCGATACCATAAATACTTACCATCCTATTCCGAACCCAATTAAGATTAATGATGGTAATCCCGAAAAAAAAGTTATCTTTTTCCTTGGGGATTCTCGACCAAGGAAGGGGATGACAGATTTCCTGCAGGCTGCAGATAAGGTTTTCGCCTCAGAAACCAATCTGGTTTTATGGATTGCCTCTAAAGAAAAAACTAATATACAAACGAATGTACCGTATATGGTATTCATCCGACCAACCGATAATGAACTTGCAAGATTGTATTCTGCTTGCGATGTGTTTGTGTCAGCTTCATGGTACGAGGGGTTTGGACTACCTCCACTGGAGGCCATGGCCTGTGGAGCAGCCGTAGTAACAACTGATTCTCGCGGTATTCAGGAGTTTGCTGTGGATGGCGGCAATTGTTTGATTGTGCCTCCAAGAAATCCAGATGGATTGGCAAACGCAATTCTCTTGCTATTATCTAAACCAGAATTATCAGATAAATTAAGGAAAAATGGACCTATCACAGCATTAAAGTTCGATTGGAACCATGCCACTGACCGATTTGAAGCAGCAATGTTGTTATCGGATACACAAATTCAAGCTATTCAGAATTAGTAGAATTTATCATTTCTGATATCAATTTACGAAGTTTTTCTGTAACAACTTCTTCACTACATTTTTTCTCATACGTTTCACGACCCCCAATGCCAATATTTTTACATAATTGATGATCTCGATGTAAGTCTAAAATCGCCTGGGCAAGAGCAGGTGGGTTACCAGCTGGACATAAATAAGCAGATGTCCCGTGTTGAAGTAATTCTTTGTTAGCTTGCGAATCAGCGGCGATGACTGGTTTCCCCATGGCTAGCATTTGATATATTTTCCCAGGAATAACCCGACTTGCTTTATCACTTAATCCAAAATGACCACCCAGGCAGATGTCTGCAACTGCAATTTCATCAGATAAACGCTGAAGTGGAATCGGAGGCAAGAACGTGACGTTTTTCAGATCTAGTTCATTGGCATATTTATAAACTGATTTATATAAGGGACCCCGTCCGATCAGTCTGAACTGTATCGGCTCATTTCTTAAGATCTCAGCTGCGTTTATTACTGTATCGATACCATGGATGGGTAAATATGAACTGTAACTCAGAACGAGGGTTTTATTAATTGCTAAGGAATTTACTCTTGGGTAAAATATTTCTTCATTACAGGAGACAGGTAGCGAATTTAATTTATGATTTGCTACACCAAGGATTGAAGAAAAATATTGTTCATGCGCTGGGGTATCTAACAAAATTTTATTGGCGAAGTGGCAAGCAAAACGATCTAGGAAAGCAGCCATCTTACCCATTAGTGATTTTGGAGAATATGAAAGTCGATCTGAGGTTAGAGTATCATATGTCGAGACAAACGCATCAAATAGAATTGGACTCTTGCAAAATAACCCAATCGGAATCATTAACAAATGTCCATAAAAACCCACAAAGATCAGGTCATATCGGTTGGATATATAATCCGGAAACGCACGCAGAGCTATTCGGGCACTTCGAAATACCAATGATTTTGTTGTACCCGATTCAACTACTGTTTCAACTTCACCGATTCTTCTAAATGCTCGCAGTAATACTTGATTTCTCGTATAATCAATTTCGCGACCACATAGGAATAATAACTTCATAATGCAATTATAATTCGATTGATCTGACGAAATGTTTACCGATTTAACGATAATCATTGTGAATTGGAATCTCAAGGAGGATACGCTTGAATGTATTGAATCTCTTATTAAATCTGGAGCTTCTCTTAGTCAAATAATTATTGTAGATAATGGTTCAACGGATGGCTCTATCAAAACTCTGAATAATTTCTACCAGAACTCGATATTCATAATAGATGCAAAGGAAAATCTGGGTTTTGCAGCGGGAGCTAATCTTGGTATTCAATATGGATTGAGCCAAAATTATAAATGGTTTCTATTATTAAATAACGATACGATAGTTGATACAGATTTTATTAATGAAATGTACAAAGCCACTCTTAACAGCAACAGATATGAAATCCTTGCACCCATAATTTTCTATCATAGTAATCCATCGACAATCTGGTATCTCGGAGATCGACTTATCGGTAATACACTCCTAACCAGGAATTATTATAAAAACCGTAAGATAGATCAATTATTACCTGCATTAATCCCGATAGATTTTACAAACGGTTGCGCAATGATGGTTTGCCGAACAGTGTTCGAACAGATTGGTTTGTTAGATTCATCGTTAATTATGTACGGAGAAGAGGTAGATTTTTGTTGGCGAGCAAGGTTAGCAGGTTTTAAATTTGCCTGTTCTACGCCTGCACGAATATGGCACAAAATCTCAAAAAGCTCACAGCGTGATCAACCTCGAGCACGTTATTTACGGATTCGAAATCAAGTCATTTTTTATCGGCGATATTCCCGAAGCATTCAACTATTGATTCTTATTATTTTTACACTATTAAGAACCATAAGAATCAGTATTTCTGATCTGCTAAGGTGGAGGCTTGATTTAATCCTACCATCGGCTCTTGGTTGGTTTGACGGTTGGTTTGAAAATCGGTCTGCTATAAAACGATAAAAATGGAAACGGTTTTATGTAATTATTGTAGTAGCTCTTCTAGCGATCTTTTATATAGGATTCCAGATTTTTACCTGGATAAGAAAGATATATTTTACTCATTAGTCAAATGTAGAAATTGTGGTCTCATTTTTCAAAATCCGCGCCCAACCCAAAAAGAGATCGGAGAGGCATATCCAAATACATATGAAGCATTTTATTTAGATCAAGATAGGACTTGGCTTGAAACGAAAGTATTCCAATATGGATTAGAAAAGCGTTGTAAAACAATCACATCTATAAAAAGAAACCGCGGTCGACTGCTCGATATTGGTTGTTCGACCGGATTATTTCTGAATGCTATGCAATTCAATCATGGATGGGAATCGTTTGGGGTTGAAGTTAGTGAATATCCTGCAAGTATTGCTAGAGAAAAGTATCATCTGAACATATTTCAAGGAAGTCTGGAACAAACATCTTACCCTCCAAGTTTTTTTGATGCAGTTACACTTTGGGACGTGTTGGAACACTTACCAGATCCGTCTTCCACCCTTCAGGAAGTAAAACGAATTATAAAACCGGACGGTGTACTGGTGATACGCGTGCCTAATTATGACAGTTGGGATGCAAAAATATTTGGATCCGTCTGGGCTGGTTTGGATGTTCCCAGACATTTTTATGTTTTTTCACAAAAAAACTTGTTAAAGTTACTGGAAAAGAATGGGTTCACAGCCCCAAAATTGAGTTGTAAAATTGGCAGTTTTTCTATGTTTGTAATAAGCCTCCGTTTTTGGATGAACAAGAAGTCGATCAACTCGTCTAGACAAAGGACCATTACCGGACTAATTAATCAACCAATCACTCAGATAATATTCACCCCGTTCTTCTTAATTAGTCGACTATTTTTACGTGGTCCGGTATTAACCAGTACCGCTTTCCCAAGAACACAATAGCAGGCTTGGTCTGCTCGATTATGAATGTTATGCTAACAAGACTAATAAAATCAGGGAAAAGATGGCTTATCGACTCCTTTTATACACCGAAGAAGTCTAAAAAGCTGCTACTTTCCGTCATTCTAGTTGGTATCACTGTAATTGTTTTAGGGGTGAATGTATTCAAACAACGGGAAACGCTATTAACTTACAATTGGCAATTTCGCCCGTTGCCATTCGTGCTAGCGTTTATAATTTTCAGCCTAACCCTTTTCATGGGGTCAATAGTTTGGGGATATGTTCTAAATGTAATTAGCAAAAAACTGAGCTACCAAAAGCATATTTATTTTTATATTATCTCAAATCTAGCCAAGCGCATTCCAGGGACACTTTGGTATGTCGCCAGCCGGGCACAAATGTATTCGGAAGAAGGGATTGCATTAAGGGTGACAACGCTAGCCAGCGGACTCGAGATGGCGTTTATTACTTTGGCTGGAGTAATAACAGTTCTATTATTTTCAACTGAAATTATCGTTCGTTATCATCTTAATCCCGTAATTTTTGCTATTATTTTGCCAGTTGGATTTATCATCCTCCAACCTAAATTTATAAAATGGTTCTTGAAAATCCTAAGGATTGAAAAAATAAATTTTGACTACAAATTAGTTATATTTGGACTTCTATCTTATATAATTATTTGGATTCTAGGTGGTGTATTGCTGTATGAAATCGGGAGCATAGTTTATCCCATTCCTCATGATCAAATCGGGTATGTGATTGGGAGTTGGACATTTATTGGTGTTATCTCCATACTCTTATTATTTTCTCCGAGCAATTTTGGGATAACTGAGCTTGGCTTAAGTTTACTCTTATCAAGTATTGTTCCATTTTCGATCGCAGTCGTAATAGCCGTTGCTTCTCGTATTTTGATTATTATTTTCGAGTTTTTTTGGGCAGGCTTATTCTTACTCAATAATCAACTCCGAAAAAGCCATTAACCCAAAAGGCTTAGTGGAAAATGGCCAGAAAAACGATAAAAAGTAAAAATATCCATCCTATTAACGCCAATCACCCTAAAGTGCTATTGATTTCCTAACAAGAATCAATACAATATATATATAAACTACTAAACCATAATAGGAGATTAACTGACATGAAATCAATACGGTTTTTACTTATTCTCATAATTGTAGTTGCTGGTTTGGGAATTTCTCAGCACCCAGCTAGAGCAGGTGCATTTACATATACTTCCAGCATTAACGTGCAGAACTTAGAGAATCTTACAGCTTCAATAACCATCCATTTTTATAATCAGGATGGAACAGAGAATATCACCCCTGTTCTCGATACGATAGGTGCTTTGGGTTCTAAAGTTTACTTTCCGATCCCTGCCAACACTGGCTTCAATGGCTCTGTGGTGATTGAATCCACAGCACAAATCGCTTCGGTGAGTAATATCCACGGCAACAATTTCGCTGCAAATGCATCCTATGTTTCCACGAGCACGGGTAGTACTACTGTTCTTGTTCCACTCCTCATGAAGGGGAACAGTGGTTATAATACCTGGTTCAATGTACAGAATACATCAAGCACTACCGATGCTAATGTGTTGGTAACTTACAGCGACGGCACATCAGCTAGCGGCACAATCAAACCGGGTGCAGCCAAGACTTTCGATCAGGCTACCGAAACCCATACTCCCAAGGTCTTCTCTGCCATTGTTCAAAGTACAAACAGCCAGCCTCTTGCAGCAACGGTTATTGAAGAATCTACAAAAATCATGTTTGCATATAATGGATTTGGGACCACTGCGAATAATCCGGTTATGCCATTAATTAATGCGAACAACTCCGGTTATGCTACCGGTGTCCAGATTCAAAATTCCGGGGGATCATCAACCGATGTGATCGTATCATACACGCCCTCTCTGTTTGGTACTGCTTGTACTGAAACACAGACGATCCCTGCTGGGCAAAGCAAGACATTTGCACTATACTCATTTGCAGGCGTCCCGTTAGCCGGGATGACTACAACTTGCGCTGGTGGTGTAAGGTTCGTTGGTTCTGCCAAGGTGACTACCAATAGCGCCTCTCAACCCCTAGTAGCAGAAGTCAACCAGTTCAAGGGAACCTTGAACGGCGGAGCATATGATGGCTTCGATGCAACTACAGCCACTGGAAATGTCGTTTTACCTCTCATCATGAATGCAAATAGTGGTTATTGGACGAGCATCAACTTGATGAATGTGGGCGCTTCATCGGGAACAGCAACTTGCACTTTCACTCCCTATGGTGCCGTTCCACTTCCTACGCTCACCAAGACTTTGGCGCCAGGTGAGGGTATTTCTTGGCTCCAGGCTGCAGGTGATGAATTTGGTTCAACGAAGTATATCGGTTCGGCAACTTGCAGTGCCCCTGGCACGCAGATCGTTGCAATTGTCAACGAACTCGGTGCAAGCTCCTCTGCTGATCAACTGCTAGTGTATGAAGGAATCAACATGCCGTAACCCTTCCTCAAAATTATAGAGGTAAATTATAAAAGGGGCGACCCCTGGGTCGCCCCTTTGATTATCCTAAAGAACAATAAAAGAGAATTCGTATTATGAACAAAACTAGATTATATCTTGTGGGTTTATTTCTTATATTACTATCTGCTTGTTCGAAGCCTACCGTGGTTTCGACTCAAGCATTTATTCCAACTTCTGAGAAAACTACAAGTTATCCAGCACCAGAAGTTAATATCACAGAGAACCCTTATTATCCTGACCCTGCCACAGCGATAATTCCTAATCCGGGTCCTACCTATACTGCGGATCCTCAAATGGGTTATATCCGGGGAAGATTATTGCGTAATAATTTGCCAGTTCCTAATATTGTATTGGATTTAGCAGAGGTTATAAAAGATGATACAGGACAGGATATTATTGCCGGATTGGATCGTGTAAATTCACCGAACGCAGTTACAGAGGGTCAAGGAAACTTTGCTTTTATTAATGTTAAAGCAGGAAGGTACGCGCTTATTCTGGATATAATTACCAACCAATTTCTATTGAATTACCCAGGACGTGAAGACTCAATAATAATACAAGTTGAAGCAGGACGAGAGGTCAATTTAGGTGATCTAAATTTCGATGATCTTCCTGTGCCGTAATATTAGCCATAATTTTATTACCTAAATATATTTGTTTCGACGGACTAATACGATTAGCAATTAGTCGATGGTAAAAAGGTTTTATCTGATAGATAAGATGCCTGCCTTTCTGAAGAAAATATTATTTGGGGAAATAAAAGAAACCGTCTTTGTTTGAAGCGTAAAGATTGAACCAAAAACTTTGTTTATTGACTCCTTATAATGAATAATTTGTTGGTGAAATACTCAATGTCAGTCTACACGTAATTATATAGATATATTTACCCGTGGAACGATGGGATGTGCAAGATATTATTCACGCGACAACAATACGACAGTTAAAGGAAATACACTGACGCAATTCGCGTATCCATTTCCGATGGTACAACCTACGTTGCCAATTTTGATTTCAGTATATCCTGGACCAACAGATGGTATTGAAACCTCTTTTGGACACCATTTGGGGGTAATTTATTAGTAGATGGATGTGGTAATACGATCATGTTTACAGAAAACCCAAGTTAGTTAAAAGACTTTGGGAATATTCCAATCCAATAAAAATTAATCTAGCGTTTTCGAAATAAATGTTATCGAATTATCGGAAGGGTGATTGTAAATATTGCTTGATAACTCCACATTTGTTGGCTAAGCCCTGCTTCAGTCTTTCCTCCGAGTGCATAAAGACGAGTTCCCACAGTGACTGCACCTAGCAAGGACCATCCTTTTTGGAGAGGGGCTTCCAACTGCCCCCAATCTTTATCCTCTTGTGACAGGGCAATCATTGTCAAATCATCATCGTTAGTTGTTCCTCCAATAATGAAAATAATGTCAGCTAGGTTGGTAATGCCCATTCCAAACCGACCAGACGGAAGTGATGAAGCTTTAGTCCATTGTGATCCAACGCCGGAAGAATCAGGTAGATATACTTCATTCGTGTTCAATGGTTTTTGACCATCCCAACCACCAATAACATAAATTTTCCTTCCCACAACGACTGCACCAGGATAAGATCGAGAAGATGGCATTGAGGGAATCTCTGTCCATGAGTTTTTCTGTGGATCAAATATATAGGCATTATTTACAATCTGATTTCCATCCCAACCACCAAAAATATATATTCGTCCTTCAGACACTGCTAAGCCATAAGCACTTAAAGGTCTAGGTAAGGATACACCTAATATCCACGCGTCAGATTTCGGATCATAAATCTCTGTGACATCTGTGGGAGATCCATTTAATTGTCGTCCACCAGGTACATAGATTAGTCCACCAATCACTACAGCACTAATATCTGAAACCGATGTGGGTTTTGATGCAAGATCTGACCATAAATTAGTTTGGGGGTCGTACCGTTCAACAGTATTTGTTATTCCTTGGGAACTTTCGCCTCCGATTGCATATATTTGGTTTTCATAACTTGTGACAGCCAATCCACGACGAGGGGTTGGTAGACCTGGTAATTCAAACCACTGTACCCGTGGAGTCGTAGTTGGAGGTACTAGTGCAGTGGTTGGGATAATCTTCCCGCGTAAGTAAACCAACCCAAAAAATATGAGGATAATAAATAATGCCCCGAATAGTCCTGTATATTTAACATAAAGCTTCTTTTTCCTAATCTTTTCATTCAAGAACGGATTCGATGATATTGATTGATCGAGTCGTAACTCAGAATTGCCTGTTAATTGAAGTGTATCTTCACTCAATAATATCTGTTTTGATTCTTCTTCAACCACACCATATCGAATAGCATACATAGCAGCTTCAGTTCGTGAAGAAGCTCCAATTTTGTTGAAAATATTCCTTAAGTGGACTTTAACAGTATTCGGACTAATAAATAATTTTTGAGCGATCTCCTTGTTACTCGCCCCGGTGGCAACGAGCTTTAATATATCAAGCTCGCGTTCGCTTAGGTCGTTGGTTCCTTCGTTTGGCATATATTCAAAATTATAACACTTTGGATTTTCTTTACTTGACATCTATTTCGGGGCTGACTATAATCAGCAAATCCATTGCGGGTGTTGCCAAGTGGTAAGGCAGTAGCTTCCCAAGCTACTATTCGTGGGTTCGAGTCCCATCACCCGCTCTAGTGCCCACGAAACAATAAAGGTTCGATGAGGAAAAGAATACAACAGTTTTTGTATTCTTCATTTAATTGGTCAGTAAATAATAACTTCTTTTCTTACGTTCTGAAATCCACAGGTAAGGCAAGGAATATCATAGAATCGATGCCTGCGGGTGTTTACCCGCAGGCATTTTTTACCCTACACCAAAAAGATTAATGCTATACTAAGGACTACTCCGAACGTATCAACAGAGAGATGATCGATGGCTAAAAAGTCATTCAATGAAGAAGAAAGTAAGCCCTTTGATTATTTTAATGAAGTACAAGCGGCCAATAAACAAGAAAAATCTGTCAATGAGAATCTTGTCACCGCTTTACGCTCAGACCTGCTTTCTGCCAGCGAAGCACTGCCTGCCAAGAAAAGTATTTTCCAACGGGAAAATCTTATAATTGCTGTTGGAATATTGCTCGGACTATTCGTCATTGTGTTGATTTGGTACACAATAGCTGGTCCAGGTCGACCAATTTTGGAACAAAATCTGGTCAGCTTGGTTCATAAGAGATCATCACCGTCTAAGCAAGTGACACCAACAGCTATACTTGCTACTAAACCGTCATCACAACCAACGAATACACCTTATTCGAGCCCGACCTTTCGCCCGACAAATACTCAAATCGTTGAAATAGCCACTTCACCAACCCCTATTTCTACGGTAGTCACTCCTACACCTACATCAAGTTGCCGGGATGCGTTGACCATCACGCTGGAAGATGTGGGGAAGTCTATGTGTGTACAGGGCATCGTGATTGAAACTGTAACTAATCCAATTTATTATATGTTGATCTTCAGCAATGCCCGCGGAGCATTTTATTGGGTTTCGTATGATAACGTTTGGTCGGAAGCTGAATTAGACACTTGTTACCAAATCGAAGGAAACATCAACCAAATTGCTAATAGCCCTGTGCTTGTATTTGGTTATTCCAATCTTCCAAAGGTGTGCCCATAATGGATAAGAAATTCATATTTATCGTCAATCCAATTGCCGGGCAGGGGTTCGGGAAGCTTGCATTGCCAGAGATTGAACGTAGGGCACATGAAAATTCCATGGAATACAAAATAACCAGCACTGATCACCCAGGACATGCCATTGACCTGGCAAGAGAAGCAGCAGTAGGAGGAATGGAGAATGTGGTTGCTGTTGGAGGGGATGGCACAGCCAACGAAGTCCTTAATGGTTTGATGCAGGCAAGGAATCAAGGGCATAGGAATACCAGAATGGGCATTATCGGCATCGGTCGGGGAAATGATTTTGCCTATGGTTTTGGAATACCGCCTGGTCTACAAGATGGGTTTCAGGTGATTCAGAATGGGTTGCACCGCTTTATGGACGTTGGATATGTTGTCGGAGGTGACTACCCTCAAGGTCGATATTTTGGAAATGGAGTCGGGATTGGGTTTGATGCAGTAGTAGGGTTTGAAGCATTAAAATTAACCCACCTACACGGTTTCTTGAACTATATTGTGGCTGCCTTGCGGACGATTTTTCTGTTTTTCGATGCCCCTTTGGTGCAGATTGAGTATGATGAGAAGATGATCACCCAGCCATCTTTGATGGTTTCTATCATGAATGGAAGAAGGATGGGTGGTGG
>JBAPSY010000013.1:0-1917 GCA_049281855.1 Anaerolineales bacterium | reverse complement strand
GTAGGATGCGTCTATCTTACCGACAACAACGTAGCATCACACGATAAACCTCTTGATTGTCTGTCTTATACTTTTACCCTAACCTCCCGGAAAAACTAGGCGCATAAGTTTAGCGCCTGAAGTATTTCTCTCTGCTTTTTTGTCATTTCGGTGACGAAAATCTGTCCGTCCGCCAAAGTAATTTCTCTCAATTTCTCCAATTGCAGAAGCAGAAGTTCAACAGAATATTTATCTAGTAGCTTTGCTTCCCTCATCATATTCATCAACCTCGTTCTGATGATCAGACTCAGGAAAGCGATGAAAATGAATCCTCTCATTGTCTTTTCGCTGTGAGTATTCAATGGAAGGATGTCAATTTCGCTTTTTAAAGCCTTGAAGCTCTTTTCAATTTCTTCGCGTTCCCTATAAAGAGAAAGGCACTTCATCCAGTCGAAATCCCCCGAGTAGAACAAGATGTACTTGCCCATTTTGTTCATTCTTTGAGCGACTGCATTTTGTTTAATCTCAACATCAAAGCGATTATCGACCACATGGCAATCAAAGAAGTTTCCAAATCCTTGCACTTTATCTTTGAAAATTGCGTAGGAGTTGCTGTTCTTATTCAAGCGCACCTTGAGCAACTCTTCTCGAATATCATATAACCTGCTTAGAAGTGTCCGCTTCTCGGTTTGTTCGAGTTTCGGATCATAATACACATATCCTTTGACTTCAATAGAGTCCATATTATATGTGATCGGCTTGGCAAAAATAGGTTCTTTTTTAAATTTCTTAAGATATTTTGCGTCGTCAATGTCCTTTTGCGCTTCAGTCATCAGCTGCTTCAGATCATTCAACTGCAATTTGGCGGCCATGATAAAGGAAATTTTATCGCGCATCAACTCTTTGAGATTGCTCAAGCTGAAGAATCCGCGGTCCATTACAGCGACATAGTTTTGGATACCATGTGCTTTGATTTTTTTCAGAGTTCCGGAAAGTGTACTGACATCAGAAATACTACCTGGAAAGATGTCGTACATAACAGGTATCCCTTTGTCTTTATCTAGAATCAGGGACAGATTGATTTGCGGAAGGGGTTCACCATCGCGATTGTAACCATACTCGAGAAGGTTGATGAGCTGAGAATAACTTGACAGGCTCGTAATATCGTAAATGAGGGTGCTTTTCGTGCCGGTTCCTTCGATAAGCTGGGACATGAACCTGTCTGGGATATTGCTTTCACCCAATCGACCGAGAAGCTCACTTACTCGCTGGCCAGCGAGATCAATTTGCGGGGATTCAAGAGCAAGAGTGGTTCCTTCGTACCATGATTCAACATTCTTCATTGCCGTAGGTCGTATAATTCGGTTGAATGCCAATGCACGAACCATGGACACCTCCGAAGGGGGCAGCAAGGCATCAAGATAGCGATCTAGATTAAGCTCTTTCATAATTGACTGGAGAACGAATATGGGACCATAATCAAATGATGACTTGATTGGCGCTGTTTTCTTCGTCTTCGTCTTTGCCTTGACCTCGTCTGGTGCTGAACGCATCCGAACCGGCTGACCGTCTACATTTCTTCCTAAATATTTTGATTTATGTCGAATCTGTTTTTTCTCCTTGTCATAGTAGGGAGTCTCTTCATACCAATATTCAATCCCATTTTTCTTTTTGATTCTTCGAGTAGGTCTCATATGCGCCTCAATAATAGTAGGCGCATAAAGTATAAAAACCTTTCGATAGGAACGCAAAATCAGTGTTGTTTTTTAAAATAGAGCCTTTAAAATTGAGATCGATTGGTTAATGCGCCTACTCGATCCGGGAGGTTAGGCATGAGCCTGGTCAGCTTCATTCTTAAGATCAGAGCGAGAAAAGCGACGAACAGATAGCCACTCAAACTGTTATTGGTTCTTAGGTTTGTTGGCATCAGTTCAATGT
>JBAPSY010000012.1:0-5004 GCA_049281855.1 Anaerolineales bacterium | reverse complement strand
ACTGAAAATCTTGTAGACAAAACGGCATAATTTATCTTACTTATCAGACGGGCGATCACCAAATATACATTATTAGATGAAAAATGCTGTGACTACTCCCCACGCCTAAAGGCGGGGGCTTCTAGGGCATAGCCCAGGGATTGTAGCCCCAATCCCAATATGTTTATTGCAGCATTATGATCTCGATCCATCACAAGACCGCAGATCAGACAATTATGCACACGATCGGACAAAGATTTCTCAACCAACGTTCCACAGCCAGAGCATCTCATGGATGTATTGCGTGGATCAACCAATACGACCACACGTCCAGCATTCTCAGCTTTGTACGTGATGTAGTGTACCAATTGGTTCCAAGCCGCATCCGAGATGCTTTTTGCCAAACAATGGTTCTGAAGCATGTTCTTGACATTCAGATTTTCAAGAGCCAGCATCCCAAAACGGTTCACCAGCTCACGACTTCGCTGGTGAGCAAAGTCCCTGCGACGATTGGCGATACGTTGATGGATATGGGTGACTACCTTGCGCCGCATGGTTCGTTCGGGTGTTCCCCTCTCAACCTTCGAGAGTTTGCGTTGTGCTTGTGCCGACGCTCTTTCGTCTCGGCGGAAGAAGCGGGGGTTGGCAATCCTTTCTCCGTTCGAGAGTGTAACAAAACTTTCCAGTCCAAAATCGATCCCGATTGCCAAATCACAAACAGGCATTGGTTCAGGTTCTACATCACAAGCAAAGCAAGCATACCAATTGCCAACCGCATCGCGTTGAATGGTGAGTGTTTTGATCTGGCCCTCAACAGGACGATGCAGGACGATTTTGATTGCACCGATCTTGGAAAGCCGCACACCGTTGTCCAGCAAATTAAAACCAAATTGCTTGAAGGTGAAGCTATCGTACCAGCCAACTCCCCGAAAGCGGGGATAACCCGGTTTCTCGCCTGCCTTCACCCGACGGAAGAACGCCTTGAAAGCCAGATCGACCCGTTCCTGAGCATTTTGCAAAACCTGGGAATGTACTCCTACCAATTCAGGATGCTCCTTTTTCCAAAGCGTGAGCAGTTTATTGGTATCGAACAACGAAAGAGTTTTCTTCGCTTGCTCCCAAGCATTTTTACGAGTGGCAAGGGTTTCGTTGTAAACCCAACGACACAGTTCCAATGCTCGCATGAGTTTTGTTCTCTGACGCTTCGATGGCTGCAAGCGATATTTAAAGGTTTTCATTTAGACCGTCTTCTGGTTTTCAATGTACTGCTTCAAGATGGCGATAGGAGCACCACCAACCGTAGAGACGAAATAAGAATGAGTCCACAAGCTAGGCAGTTTGCTTTTCAAGTGCGGAAACTCCTGACGGAGCAAATGAGAACTACGTCCTTTGACCTGCTTCACAAATCGATGTACCCCAAATTGCGGGTCGACCTCGCAGAGCATATGCACATGATCTGGCATCACTTCAAGTTCGAGGACTTCGCAGGACAACTCTTTCGCAACCTGATCAATGATCTCTTTCAGTCGTTTATCTACTCCCCAACAAGCACCTTGCGGCGATACTTTGGGCAAAAGACGACATGGTATTTGCAGGAGTAGAGCACATGAAGATGGCACTTGAAGTCTTGTATGTCGCTCATGTGTTCTATTATACGGCCATGTATTATCTAATGTCAAGGTCTGCGCTTTATATCCCCATTGCTAAAGCATGGGGCTTTACAGCGCATTTTGGTAAATTTCTTGTTTCTACCACTAAAATGTGAACCCCAAAAATATCGGGGGCTCCCTATCAGAGAGGTTTGCTACTTAAGAAGAGAACCCATGGGTACTTCAAAGTTGAATTACTTGTGCATTTCTTGGACAAGAAGCATGTCACGAATAAGAGTCGCTAATAGCGCCAGGCCAAGTGGAGAAATTTTTTGGAGGCGAGCAGCTATAAGTTGGTTGTGGTATGCGACAACCGCTCCTGCAAGCGCAATATCCACAGTGAGATTAATTACTGCCTGGAGAATACACCAATTGTCATTTCACTGACTAATCTGGAAGATTTACAGACCATGGAATGTGGTGAAGGAGATAGTATCTGGCTGGAAATAATGCACAATGGAAATTGATATGTGAAAAAAAGGCTAAAATATTGAAAGTGATTATTCAGGCTTTTCTGGCATGCTGACTTTTCTCAGCTTATGCTATACTCGAAAAATATATTCTATGGGCTGACGCTTCATGTGAAGGAGCTTATGAATATCCGGTCTAATCATAATCTGGCCATCTTAATGGCATTCACCATTCTTCTCGCCATTGCCTGTAATACAGGTACACTTTTCCCTAAACCAACCCCCTCGCCCCTGCCAACCGCGACCATAGAACCCAAGCTCTTTCATTTCGAGAACGACATTGTTGCTTTTGATTATCCAGCAGGAATGAAGGTTTTTAACGCGGCTGATCCTGCTTTTATCCCATACCCTCTCAATGTCCGCTTGGGAGGGCAATTGGTTGCTGGGTTGGCAGATCCAGCGGAAATTGGTAACAACGGTTACATGTATCGAACGCTGGGAATTTTCCGCTACACCATTCTACCTGGTTCCAATCTGGAGAAGGTAATGGAGGAAGCTTATAAACCGATGGTTCGAACAACAGGGTATGTGGATGCAACCGGCCCAGTCAACCTCGCCGGGCTGCCTGCCTACCAGCAAACTTACAGCTACTTCGACTCTGGAAGTCAGGCGCCATATGAATTGCGCGACATCTGGGCTGAAAAGGATAATATGATTTTTAGAGTATCCATCTGGACACCACCTCACAACCCGGAAAATTTTGCGGCTTTTCAGTCTCTGACAGATAAGATCATCAACAGCCTTGTTATCAATGATAACCTGCCTCCTATTTTAGAAACACCCACCCCTGAACCAACAGCTTCACCAACACCGTTCCCCGCTTCCATGCTCCTTCACTTTGAAAATGATGTGGTGGCCTTCAATTACCTGGAAGGGATGAAGATCTACAGTGTCAGGGATTCAACTTTCGAGTGCTATCCCGATTTCCAATTAGGCGGCGAAATGGTTGCCGGCCTGGGGGATCCAAAATTCACCGGCTTTGGCAACTATTACCGCTCGATCAGGATCTTTCGCCAGCAAATCCCCGCTGGCTCCAACCTAGAAGCAATCATGCTGGAGGCATATCGCGTGGCGGAGGAACATTTCAGGCAGGATAATGGAATTTTAAACGCCAATGGTCCGATAACTGTTAGCGGATTGTCCGCGGTTCAAAGAACATATCGAGTCTACTCAGGCGAACCCGCTTACGAAATGCGCGATATCTGGATCCAAAGGGATAACGAGATATACATCATTGTCATCTGGACAGAATATACTAATCCCGATGACTTCGCAGCTTTTCAGGCTGGCGCAGACGTGCTTTTAGAAAGCCTGCACATCAAGTAAGGTGAAAAAGGGAGACAGCAATGGCTGACAAGAAGAAACCAAAACGCGCCCGGTCGATTCTCTTAGGCGTTGTAGGATGTTTGGCATTGTCTTTGGTCATTGTGATTGTTGGTGTGACTTTTCTCAGGGCGCAGTTGAGGCGACCGGAGACACAGACCGCGGGTCTGGTGCCACAACCCGTCGTCGCCATCACATCGCAGACCATAGATCAAGTTAGAGAACTCTATCGCATTCCCCAACCGGGTTTCGTTTATGATGTGGCGTGGTCGCCTGATGGGCTGATCCTGGCGTCTGCCATGGTTGGCATAGGGAGTGTTCCCGGGTCTGTGCAGTTGTGGGATGCCGTAACCGGGAGCAAGCTACGCAGCTTTGATCAGATCAGTATTTACCGTTTAGCTTTTTCGCCAGATGGACAAATGCTAGCGGCTGCCGGAGATTCGAGTGTGATTGTGTGGAGTATGGCTGATGGAAGTGAGTTGAGCAACATGCCAACAGGCTACCAAGGAGGGCGCAGTGTTGCCTTTTCACCCGATAGCCGGATTCTCGCCTATGAATTCGGAGAGACAGTCACCTTGGTGGAGATGCCAGGCGCGCGTGCGTTGAATACTCTGCAACACTCGAGCGATGTCAGGGGGTTTGAGTTCTTACCCGACGGGCAATCGCTGATCACCGCTATCGTGTCGGGGCAAAATGATGATGGTACGTTCCCGGTTTATGAGATCACGTTCACGGTTTGGGATATTGACAGCGGGCGCGCGGTGAGAACATTCACCCAGTCGGGCGATATCGACGAATTGGTTATTGCGCCAGATGGCAAGTCGCTCGCGGCAGGGATTAGCAGTGATACGCTGAAAATTTGGGACATGGAGAGCGGCAGAGATCTTCAATCATTCACCGGCTTTAGATTTGGGGTGCCGCGTTTTGCTTTTTCGCCGGATGGGAGTGTGCTGGGGGTGGGTGAAGGAGTGGGATTTGAAGTCGCTTCACCGAGCGGTTTGCGGCTGTTCGATGTGGCGAGTGGAGGCGAGGTTCCGATGCTCGAGGGACATAAGGGTGTAATTTTTAGTGTCGAGTTCTCGCCGAACGGTCGGTTGCTCGCCACAGCCTCTGAGGATAAGACGGTTCGATTGTGGGGCGTACCGCCCGACATAAATGATTCAGGCACAGGGGGCGTGGTGGCTGATGCGAAACGTTGGGGAGCGTTCAGATAGTAGAAATAACAACGATGGCTTCGTTACAGCAGAAATCAGTATCTCAAGATAACAAAACCATATTCTACGCGACAGTTTCTATGGCAGGTCAAAAGCAACCCAACACAGCGTGCACTTGACTGGTGGGATTCCCCCGCTAAATTGAGTTGATTCTAACCTTGGCGTTTACCACGATAATAAACATTATCCACACCCGCCCGCCAGCAAGTTAATGCAAATCCTCCTTGCCCAAGGTGGCTGCCCCGATTGGAGCAATGGCGTGTCTTAATGACCTTGCTGCGTTTTGTGATTCTTACGTGATAATTCTGCTAATGAGTAATCTCCAACTCTGGAGAAAGTTTCAGCCCATTAATAGAGATTGTTTTAATA
>JBAPSY010000011.1:0-27398 GCA_049281855.1 Anaerolineales bacterium | reverse complement strand
GGGTTAGCTCGTTCCATACGTCCACCCGGGCTCGCAGTTTCTCACCACACTTGTTGCATTGTACGTATAAATACATTGCCCGGTCCGTCTTTGGTGGTGGGGATGAAAATATATTGCTGAACTTCTTCAGAATATTCATGGATTAATTTTAACATAATCCGATAAAGATCATTCATATCCTCATCAGTTTTCCCAACCAAATTCGGTAAATCAGTGGGGGAGGGATCTATTTTATCAATCAGCCCACGAAGGTGGGCTTTGTGAACTCCAAAGTTGCGACCTTGGTCGCTGCAATATCTTTCCCCTCTCCCAATTCTGGGAGGTATAAGGAAGTCTCAAAAATAGTTGGCACCCCTATGATAACCGTATTAGCCGAAATATACCTTTGTCATATAATTTAGCAAACTAACGTCTGAGTTCAAGTCCACCGGTCTTGTCATGGGCGCAACAACGAAAGACGACTTTGCTGCCCAACTTAGGTTGATACTAAAAAGGATTAGGCGTCAAATGCGACGGTTTGTTGGACCGCTGCTTCTGTAGACAAATTTCCCAGTATGCTTGCTGAGTACATAAAATTGCTAGTTAAGCCTAGGGGCGTACAATAGCAACCTCTATCACATCGGGATCACGCCGTACCGTCAATCGGATTTCTTCTCCCGGTTCGGCGTTCCGCACAGCAGTCTGGAGATCATGCCACGACTCGATTTCTTGACCACCAATGGCTAAGATGACATTCCCCCTACGTAATCCAGCTTTCGTCGCCGCACTATTCTGTCTCGGGAGCTGGACATAAACTCCCTCATCATCCGCAATTGGTCCCACTTCGACCCAGGCATCGCGCAAAAACTCTCTACCAGCCTTTGCGCAGAGACAAATCCCGATCCCACATGATGGGCAGATGCATTGACACTCAAGACCTTCTTGGTCAAGCTCCCATATTACAACGTCGTGAAGCAAGCGAGATATTTGCTGAATGGCCTGAACATAATTTTGCGTGTGCTGCCGGGTTAGATGGTATGAGGTGCCTTCATCAGCGACCAACGCACTGTCAAGAAAACGGGTAGAGAGCGTATGCAGCACTGAGTAGCCATAAACTACCTGATTAAACATTGTGTAAATTATCTGCAACGCTGTCGAGACGGGATAGTCTGCTTCTTGACTCGACCTGTCTGTGGGAAGGACTCCTGGGGTCACTTTTGAGAGAGGTACAGCACCAGCTATAGTTACAAGTCGAGTTTCAAGAGCCTGCCGCTGCGCTTTGGACAAAGTTTGAAATCCCGTGAGTAATGCTGTAACTCCAGAATGGACTGATACTTCAGGGATCAATTCCTCAAGCTTCTGTTCAATGGCAGCTTCAAGAGCTATCATATATGCCAATTGTGTTTGTAGCCTGTTAGGCTTTTGCGTGCTCGTCATTATTCTTCTCCTTTGGTTATTAATTATCGTGGACAGCATTATTTGGCGATCCTCATATTCTACGATGCTGCCCAACTACATATTGTGCTGCAAATATGCAATACAACATGCATATATGGAGTATTATCGGAGATGATTTTGTTTTAACGAATACTAAAATATTTGGGCTACTTGTTTAAAGTATACTCTAAGTCATCCAATTCTCATCAATAACGAGCTGAGATACGTCATTCATTCTGCATTGTACGTATAAATACATTGCCCGGTCCGTCTTTGGTGGTGGGGATGATAATATTTTGCTGAGCTTCTTCAGGATATTCATGGATTAATTTTAGCATAGTTCAGAATCTCATTGTAATTTTCTTCATATTTGAGACGCCCCGGCGGGGTGTCTCTACAAATCACAGGAGATGAATTGTTTCGCTATATCGCTTCCATAGAACGGTCGCGATACTGCGGGCAAAATTCACCCTTGAATTCAATTACATTCAATTATCATCCCCTGGAAAGCATAGGTGGTGGGGGAGTGAAGAGCAGAATAACGATCGTTCGGGGTAGCATCGCTCCCGTAGAACGGTCGCGATGCTTCGAGCAAAACCCGCTCTTGAAAACGAATCGGAACGAATATGAACCTGAGACATATTTGGTTGTTAATGTGCAAAGTAATGGGAGGCCTGATGAATAACGATGAAGAGCGTGGCTCGATCGGGCGAGCGTTGATCGATATGGAAAACCACCAATCGATACAGAAGAACATTGCTCGATCAGGAAAGCACTGATCGATCTGGGAAAGCACCAATATCGATGAAGTACAATCGATACAGAAGAACACTGATATTATAGCACAAATGTTCTGTTCCACAAGAGGGTTATGCAAAATCCATGGCCTTTGGCCAATATTTTAAGATTTCTCATATTCGAAAGCATCAATACGGATTTCTAACGGCTCTGAGAAGATCACTCAACACAGGTTTGCGGACGAGCCCCCTCCCGACTCCCCTCTCCCGAATCAAATCATCCGGGATGTAAATTTTTAGAAACCAAAATGGGGAAGAAGTAGTTAGAACAGGTTACAGGATAAGACACACAGTCTTGCGGCGGAAATGGGTGGGCGGATGGGAGAACAGAAAGTGATGAAACCTCATATGGATGGAAAAAGAAGACAGGGGACGGCCTAGGTAGCATATTCCGGGATCAGCGATCCCGGCTACAAAAACCTAAGCCTAATTTCCTAATGCTTGTTTACTTAACTGGTATAATCGCACTCTGCTTTTATAGGTTTTACTAAGTTTCGCTCTTTATTTATAAAACATTTGTGCTATAATAAATGTCCGGTGTGCGGCATCCAATAAATCATAAACCATTCCCTCTAAGGGGATACGCAATCAGTTAAATTAGAAAACGGATATATACAAGGGATTATGTCAGCGAATGTCATCCGGGTGGTTGGCGCCCGCGTCCATAACTTAAAAAATATCACCGTCGAGATCCCTCGCGATAAGCTGGTGGTCATCACCGGTCTATCCGGCTCAGGTAAATCTTCTCTTGCATTTGACACCATTTTCGCCGAGGGTCAGCGCCGTTACGTCGAATCACTCTCGGCGTATGCCCGCCAATTCCTCGGTCAGATGGATAAGCCCGATGTGGATTACATCGAGGGGTTATCTCCAGCTGTTTCCATTGATCAAAAAGGCGTCTCCCATAACCCGCGTTCTACCGTTGGCACGGTGACCGAGATATACGATTACTTGCGTCTGCTCTATGCGCGTGTCGGCATCCCTCACTGCCCCGAATGTGGGCGTGAGGTCTCCAAGCAGTCAGCCCAGGAGATCGTGGATGTGGTGGCTGCCCTGCCTGAAACCAGCCGCCTGCTCATCCTCTCCCCACTGGTACGTGGTCGCAAAGGTACCCATCAGGCTGTTTTGGAGGAGATCCGCAAGACCGGTTTCGTGCGCGCCAGGGTGGATGGCATCGTGCATGAGCTGGATGAAGATATCCAGATGGACCGTTACAAGATCCACAATATTGAAGCGGTGGTGGACCGTGTTTTATTGCACCACGATCCCGACCCCGAAGAAGACAAAGTCTTCCTCTCCCGCTTGACCGATTCCATCGAGACTGCCCTCAAATTTGGGGATGGCTACCTCGTTGTCCAGGACATCACCGATACCAAAGCTCCTCGTGATATGTACTTCTCCGAGCACCTGGCTTGCCCAGAGCATGGTTCCGTCCTGCCTGAGATCGAGCCGCGCACTTTTTCATTCAACACACCTCACGGCGCCTGCCCCGATTGTCAGGGGTTGGGCGGTAAGCTGGAAATCGATCCCGAATTGCTCATCCCAGATTCGGATCTATCCCTGATGGAAGGTGCCATTGCCAGCACCGAATGGAGCGGTCCCAAGGAGGAGGGTGGGTATTACTGGCAAAGCCTCGAAGCGGCAGCCGAATATTATGATATTGATTTGCGTTCCTCTGTACGCGCATTGCCTAAAGATAAATTGGATATTGTTCTCCATGGCACGCGCGGAAAAGAAATTCCCATCACATACAAGAGTGTCAAAGGACATGAATATGTCTTCGATCGTGAGTTTGAGGGGGTCATCGGGAACCTGATGCGCCGCTATAACGAGACCAACTCAGAATACATGCGCGAAAAAATCGGCGCTTTCATGAATATGCGCCCTTGCCCAACTTGTGGTGGGAAACGCTTGCGCCGTGAAGCCATCGCCGTAACCGTAAATGATAAAAACATCGTCGAAGTCACTGAGTGGCCCATCCTGCAAACCTTGAAGTGGGTCGAACACCTCTGCGACTCCTCCACGCCATTAAATTCCCGCCAGCAAGCCATCGCCGAACGCATCTTGAAGGAAATATCTGAGCGCCTGGGGTTCCTGGTGGATGTTGGCTTGGATTATCTCACCCTCCAACGTTCCGCTGGCTCCCTATCGGGAGGCGAAGCCCAGCGCATTCGTCTGGCGACCCAAATTGGCTCTCACTTGATGGGCGTCTTATACGTTTTGGACGAGCCCTCCATCGGCTTGCACCCGCGCGATAACACCCGCTTATTACGTACTCTGAAAGGGCTGCGTGACCTGGGCAACTCCGTGATCGTGGTTGAGCATGACTCCGAAACCATCCTTTCAGCGGATTGGATCCTCGATCTGGGTCCCGGAGCTGGCGAGCATGGTGGGAAAGTTGTCGCTGAAGGTACCGTGGATCATATCCTCGAGAATCCCGATTCACTCACCGGTGCCTACCTCTCTGGGCGTCTGCAGGTCGATATCCCGCGTGAACGTCGTACTGGGAATGGAAAAAAGCTAACCATCGTCGGAGCTCGCGAGAACAATCTAAAAAACATAAAAGTTAACATCCCGCTCGGTAAATTTGTCTGCATCACCGGTGTCTCGGGTTCAGGCAAGTCCACTTTAATGATAGAGATCCTCTATAAAGCCTTGGCAGCCCGTTTGCAAGGTGCCCATACCCAACCCGGAGATTATGACCGGATTGATGGGATTGAATATGTGGACAAGGTCATCAACATCGACCAGTCACCCATCGGGCGTACACCCCGCTCCAACCCTGGTACCTACACCAGCCTGTTTGATCAAATTCGGATATTATTCGCTGAACTCCCCGAGAGCAAGATGCGTGGCTATAAACCTGGTCGCTTCTCTTTCAATGTGCACGGTGGGCGCTGTGAAGCCTGCCAGGGGCAGGGACAGCTGCGCATCGAGATGCAGTTCCTTCCGGATGTTTACGTCCCCTGTGATGTCTGCCACGGGGCGCGCTTCAACCGTGAGACTCTCCAGGTGCGGTTTAAGAACCTGAACATCGCCGATGTCCTCGATTTAACCATTGACCGCGCCCTGGAAGTATTCGAAGCCTTTCCCAACATGCTCTCCCGCCTGCAAACCTTGCAGGATGTCGGTTTGGGTTATATCCGCATCGGTCAGCCTGCCCCCACGCTATCCGGTGGGGAAGCCCAGCGCGTCAAGCTTGCCCGCGAGCTCTCCAAGCGCGCCACAGGTCGTACTTTATACGTTCTGGATGAGCCTTCTGTAGGCCTGCACGCCGCAGACGTCCACAAGCTGATCGAGGTATTGCAACGCCTGGTGGATGCCGGTAACAGCGTGCTCATCATCGAGCACAACCTGGATATCATTAAGGTCGCCGATCATATCATCGATCTGGGACCCGAAGGTGGGGATGGGGGTGGTGAGTTAATTGCCGAAGGTTCACCCGAGGAGATTTGTGAGGTCGAGGCTTCTTACACGGCTAAATTCCTACGCCCGTATGTCTGCAAGGATGAGAATTCTGCTCCGATCAGGGTTTTAGGATAGGTTTCAGTATGTCACGGTGATCAAAAATATCAGCGTAGCTCTTCATCTGTTCACTGAATCCTGCGAGTAAGTCTATTTTCCCGTCCATTTCCATCTTGATCGACCCATACGGGCATGCATTCACGCATATTCCGCAGCCTTTGCACCCTTCATCAATCTCCGCACCCCGATGATTCAGCGAGATTGCCCCCACCGGGCAAGCTTCGATACAAACACCACACGCCTCACAATCGCTACCCACCATCACTCTCAAACCAGGCAGGCGTTGTATCATGTGTAATAATGCCGTCGGTCCGTCTCGCATGCCCCTGTGGACCACACAGCAGCATTCACAGCAAAAACATACGGTTAGCATCCGTTTGTAGGGGATCCCCAGGGTGAATGAATCAATCATTGTGTGGGCGATTAACGGGTATAAGCCTTGTTCCATCCCTCGTTGGATATGCCTCTTGGCTTCCTCAGCGTCACATAATCTCCCCATCGTCGGGTGGATTTGTGCCGCCCCATCACCAAGAAATAGACATCCCAGGTTAACCGTGTATGATTGGCAGCTCTCATGGTGGCGGCACACGCATTCGTTCATAATAAAACAGGCGCTTGTCTGCTCCACCAATTGCATTAATAGTGAGTAGGGCAGCACAACCTGATCACCTTGAGTTATGGCTTCATTCACCGGGATCATGGTCACCTGGTGGATTTTTGAGCTGAAAATTGGATCAAACAGTCTGCCGATCCCGGGCTGCTTGCCCATCCATAAGCCCAGCTTGTAAAGCGGCCACACACTCAATAAAAGGTTATAGATGCGTTTTGAACGTCCCATACGTAGTTTATCCGTGCAATTCTCCCCACTCTTCCATTAATGTTTCCAGCTCTTTCTGCACCCTCACATATTCAATCCCCAGCTTTTGCACTTTGGCTGTATCTTTGGGCGGATTCTCCAGCCTATGCCCCAGAGTTGCCAGGTCAGACTCTAACTCGTCAATTAAAGTTTCAATTTCTATTAACCGTGCCCGTTTCCGCCGCTCTTCTGCTGAAACCTGTGGCTTCCTGCTGGGTACAATCACCAGGGAATTATTTCCACTAGTTTCCTTTTCTGCCGCCTGCTCGGCTTCCTGCTGCAAATGGTATTGGCTGTAGCTACCTTTGAATGTGCGCAAAATGCCTCTATCCTCGTCAATCTCCCAGATTTGCGTTGCCAATGCATCAATCAGGTATCGGTCGTGCGAGACGAGCAGGATTGTTCCCTGGAATTCATCCAATACTTCCTGTAGTATTTCCTGGGATGGGATGTCCAGATGGTTGGTCGGCTCATCCAGCAGGAGCAAGTTAGCGCCTGTCAACGCCAGTTTAGCCAGTGCCAGCCTGCCACGCTCACCACCTGAAAGCACTTCCACTCGCTTGAATACGTCTTCACCGCTGAACAGGAACCGCGCCAGATAGTCACGGATGGCGGCCACCAGCATCTCCGGAGCAACCGAATCGATCTCTTGTACCAGGGTTCGCTCAGGATGCAGATCCTCATGTGCCTGAGCGAAGTACCCAACCTTCAGGCTTGCTCCCAGCTCCACCTCTCCTGCCAGGGGTGGTATCTTCTCCAGGATCGTCTTTAGAAAGGTTGTCTTCCCTGCCCCATTCGGGCCGATTAAGGCAGTACACTGCAGCCTGCGCAGTTCGATCTCTCCTGCATAAAATAACACCTTTCCAGGGTAACCGATTTGCAAGTCATGCGTGCGGAGCACAATCTCACCGCTTCTCTGGTCGGAATTCAGGTGCAGGTGTAATTGGGGTGGTTTGTTGGACGGCTCACGTAGTGCGTTAAGTCGGCGTTGTGCTTCCTCGGGGCTCAGCATACTGGTGGTGGTATCCACACTTTCGCTCAGCTCACCCCACTTCTTACCCATGGCAGCTTCTAGCCCCACCTGCTCGATCGCCTGCAGGTGACGGCTCAACCGGCGTAACCGTCCTCTAGCTTGCGAAACGTTCTGGCCGGAAATGTTCTTCTTGATATACTCCAGGTCTTTTTCCAGCCGTCCTTTCTCTGCCTCAAACACTTCCCGGCGGCGTTCCCAGCGCTCTCGGCGTTGTCCCACGTAAGCAGAATAGTTGCCTCGATAGACTTCAAACCCTGAGCGGGTCATCTCCCAGACCGTATCCACCACCTGGTCCAGGAAATATCGATCGTGCGAAACGATCAACGTCGCCCCTTCCCACTGGCTCAAATACCCTTCCAGCCATTCCACGGCCGCAATATCGAGATGGTTGGTGGGCTCGTCCAGGATCAGCAGGTCGGGTTCTGATAGCAACAGGTGGGCAAGTAGTGCTCGCGTCCTCTCCCCACCCGATAAACGCCTCAGCGGTGCCTGGTATTCATCGGGTGCAAATCCCAGGCCGGATAGTACTTGTTGGATACGATGTACGTAGGTATAACCGCCCCGATGATCGAACTCAGCTTGTAGTCGTCCATACTTCCCGAGCACCTGTTCCACCTGGTCTGGGTTTGCCATCGCTTGTTCAAGTCGTTGCAGCTCAGCTTCTTGTTCACGCAGCTGCTCGAATGGTTCAAGGCACTCCTCCCACAAAGTTCGCTGAGATTCAAGCCCAGCCTCCTGTGCCAGGTGACCGATCGATATATTTCGCGCCTGGCTGACCTCCCCGGCAGAGGGTTCTTCCTCCTTGGCCAAGATGCGCAGCAGGGTCGTTTTGCCAATTCCGTTCGGCCCGATGATGGCGATACGGGCATGACGGGGAATACTAAGCGAGATACCTTCAAAGATATCATTAGCTCCAAATGATTTTGACAGATTTACAGCGGTGATCAGCGACATAAGTAAGAGTAGTGTAACCGGAAATTTCTCATGGAACTAGATTGCACTCAAATTCGTCCTTAAACCATCTCAGATGGTGGCATTCTTCATGCAACATCCCAATATATCAAATATCATCCATTTATAATAAATTATGCCACTAAGCTGAATTTATAATTATGCCACAGGAATATATCACACCACGAACTCAATTACCCTCTCCATGTTATAATCCGAACTCGATGAACGAATACAATCCAACTGAAAACAATCAGAGACCACCACAACCCTCCCGCCGGACTTCTCAAATCACCATGAGTCCGGTGTTGTGGGGATTACTGGTGATCTTTTTGATCACCCTGTCGGCTACCGTGTATTTAACTTATTCTGTTGTACGTAATGCTACCGCAGCGCGCATTAATTTCACCACCCCACCAGCGCTATCAATTAACGAATCTCCCCCTGCCAACCAGGCTGAGGTGAATGTCAATGCTCCCCTTCAATCCGGGAATGGTCCCACGCCCATTCCCTGGGACGGTGCCAACCGCGTGACCATCTTGGTCATGGGTTTGGATTACCGTGATTGGGAAGGCGAAGGTCCCTCGCGTACAGATACGATGATGCTTCTCACCATGGATCCGGTCTCAAGAACAGCGGGCATCCTTTCCATCCCACGCGATTTATGGGTCAATATTCCGGGTTTTGACTATGGCAAGATCAACACGGCTTATTACCTCGGTGAATTGTATGACCTCTCGGGTGGTGGACCAGGCCTTGCCATTCAAACCGTGGAAGAGCTGTTGGGTATCGATATCAATTATTATGCCCAGGTGGATTTCTCAGCATTTGAGAATTTCGTTAACGAAATTGGTGGAATTGATGTCGACGTACCTTATGAAATAACAGTAGACCCCATCGGTCCACACAATACGGTTACCTTGCCGCAAGGTATCCAGCACATGGATGGACCGGTTGCCCTGGCTTACGCACGCAACCGAGAAACTTTTGGTGCTGATTTTGACCGTGCCGACCGCCAACAGCAGGTGATCATGGCTTTATTTGACCAAATTACCTCATTGGGAACACTTCCCAAGTTAATTGCTAACTCTCCAACGATATATAACAATCTGCGTTATGGTATCCACACCAACCTGAACCTCAAGGAAACCATCTCCCTGGCATGGACGGTTGCCCAAATTCCACGCGAAAATATCAAACGCGGTCTCATCGGTCCGAATGAAACCTCTCGAACATTTTCAGCAGATGGTATGGATATTCTTCTTCCAGACACGGATGCAGTCAGGGCAGTACGCGACCAAGTATTTTCCACCACCTCAGGGGTCGCCCCCGTGGCGACGGTCTATATCAGCAATCCCGAAGAATTGCGCCAGGCAGAGAATGCCTCCGTTTCGGTGCTCAATGCCACCACAACCATTGGTCTGGCCTCCCAAACCTCCGATTACCTGAGAAATCAGGGAATTAACGTGACTGTAACCGGAAATGCTGATGAAGAATCTAATACCACGGTGATCATTGATTACACTGGTAAACCTTACACAGTACAATATCTGGTTGAATTGTTGAACATTCAACCGAATAGCATTTATAGCCGATATGACCCCAACAGCCAGACGGACATCGCCATCCTACTGGGGACAGACTGGGCGGAAAACAACTCCATGCCTTGAGATTACAATTGATGAATCGTAAACCCCCTGCCCTGCTTAAAGTGGGCTTATTAACCTTGTTTGGCATAGCCGCGATTTTCGCGGCTTATGTTGCCTATACAAAATCCTATGATTTCTTCCTATCATTTAACGTTGCCCAAATTCCAGGTTTGGCAATCCAAAGTAACGCCACCAATTCATCTGGCAACGATGGTACCCCAGCTTCCACACCCCTCCCAACCCTGTCATCTGGACCCGCGCCAGAGCCTTGGGATGGCGCCAGCCGAGTGACCATCCTGGTAATGGGATTGGATTATCGCGATTGGGAAGCCGGTGATGGCCCTCCGCGCACCGACACGATGATCCTTCTCACTATCGACCCGTTAACCAAGACCGCTGGGATGTTGAATGTTCCCCGTGACTTGTGGGTCAGTATTCCTGGATTTGAATATGCCCGCATCAACACCGCTTATCCCCTCGGTATCGCCTTTGATGTCCCCGGTGGTGGCCCCGCGCTGGCCATGCAGACGATCGAATCATTATTGGGAGTCCCGATCGATTACTACGCAATCATCGATTTTTATGCTTTTGAGCAGTTTATTGATGAGCTGGGTGGTATCAACATGACTGTATCAACTGAGATAAGCGTCGATCCAATTGGCAAGGGAAACACTATCGTAATGAAACCTGGCAATTATCTGTTTGATGGACCAACTGCCCTGGCTTACGCCCGTGCCCGCCACACCGAGGGGGGTGATTTTGATCGCGCTCAGCGTCAACAACAGGTCATTCTAGCTATTCGCGACCGTGCAGTCGAGCTTGGACCTGTCCAGCTGGCCTCGCGTGCTCCTGCTATCTATAGTGAGCTGGCTTCAGGCATCCACACCAATCTATCACTAGATGATGCTTTGCGTCTCGCTTGGCTGGCATTGGATATACCTATGTCTAGCGTTCAGCGAGGAGCCATCGCTCCACCCAATGCAGTCATGTTAGCCAAATCACCCGATGGCACTCAGGATATCCTCATCCCAGTGCCAGATCAAATTCGTGTGATCCGTGATCAGGTCTTCGCCTCCTCCACTATGGCTAGCCCCGGTCTGACTTCTGGTGATGCCCGTGCAAATATGCAAGCTGAAGGTGCCAGCATTGTGCTCGCAAACGGCACCTATATTGGAGGTTTGGCATCGAATACTCAAGCTTACCTGCAGTCCCAAGGTGCCAATGTGGTTGCCACCCAGAACAGCGATTACACCACCTATACCCGCATCATCGATTACACCGGCAAACCTTACACCGATCGCTTCCTGGTTGACTTAATGCAAATTACCCCCTACAGCATTTTCATGCAATATGACCCAAACAGTCAGTGGGATGTGCTTGTCATTCTGGGCGACGACTGGGCGGGTAACAACCCCATGCCATAAAATCATTAATAGAATCCCAGCGAAACCTCTCGCACAAACCGCCATATCCAAATCTTACTGCACCCATCTTTTTGTGCAGTCCCTGCTTAAATGTTTTTCTTTTCAGTTGATTTATTTTATTTTTTTATATTGAGAGGCAGTCAATCGCCACATCCCAAAAGCGATCCCCAGGATGAGAAACAACCCCAATAGTGAAGTAACCCATAGGAGAACGCCTGCACTCACCCGGTCGGATATCCACATGATCAACGCCAGGGGTAATCCCGCCAGGAGTAGTCCAATGATTAAACCCACCGCACCCATTTCAGCTGCGTGTCCTGCCATCAAAGCCTCAGCCTTACTTTGGCGTAATATATCGAAAATAGCTGCCAGAGTGATACATAGTATGATGCCTGGAGCAAGCACAGCGACTGGCAAGCTAGGGTTGAAACCTATCAAGCTGCAGATCCCGAATGCAAACCAACACAGCAACGTTGCTCCAATCACAGAGATTGCTATTTCAGCTAATAGGATTTCTTTAGCTGAAAAGGGCAACTGACCGAACACCACCCAAAGATTCAAGTCAGAGTTTAACCTTTTCGAGCAAACTTGACCAATCAATAATCCCCATACGATAAATACCCAGATGCGCATCCCCCAATCAGGGGCAATCATCATCCCAAGACAAGAGCCGAATAATGCCAACCAGGAAATGACACTCCTGATCTGGAACCCGCGCCAGGTTTGAACCCAATCCTTCCAAATTAAAACCCATACACCAGCGCGTGCTGGAACATGGCTCGCTAGAAACCCAGCCCCAAGTCGTTGACGTGTTCTCATCGATCGGATTAAGTCTCACCTCCCACCAACCCTGCTTGCTGGAATTCTGAGCGGAAATTCGATTCCTGGGATGCTCGGCTTAGATTCAGCTTAAGGGAAACTAGATAAAGCACCAGAAGGCTCAATGTCGCCAGGAAAACAGCTAAGACAAAACCAGCCATCCAGATTGTTGTCCCAAACCCAGCCTCAAGAGGGTACTGCACCGGCCATAACAAGATATCTAGACTCGTTGGAACGAATTTTGCCAACAATAACAGACATGCTCCAATCCCTATTGGGACAATTCGAAGATAAGTCAAATCCTTTTCTCCCCGTAGTCTCAAGGCCCCAAAACCATACGTTGATGTCATTAATGCCAGATGCAAGGGAAGCACGATAGTGACTGCGCGTAATCCCGTCAACAGATAGATAGGGAGATCAGCCCAAATCATTCCTGCGGGTGCAGCCATCTGCTGACAGGTAAAGCTCAGCGTTATCGCTCCTGCCCAGTAAGGTAACCCAGCGGGTATCCAATCACCGAATAGCCAGGCAAGCGCAACCTGCCTGCGATCAACAGGCGTCTGGCAGATCAATGCAGCATCCTCTTCTGAGAAGATGAATGGGCTGCGCCTCGCATAGCGATAGCTTCTCAGGAGAACCTCGGCTAGCAATATAACGGTAGTGAGTATTATTGCGGCTTGAATAGGTGAGAATCCTTTGAACCGAGATAATATCCCCGCCAGCTGGTCGGCTATTAATGCCAACATCACAAATCCCCACAGGCTAAAGAAAATGATCACGTAAATCAGGTAGATACGGTGACTTAGCGAGCGATCGCGGGTGTCATATCCAACGGTGGCTGTCCAAAATCTCATTCGACTCAAAAGTTGGTGCGAGCGTACCAACCAGACAGCCCTCATATCAGCCTGTCCTCAAGCAACCTTGTTCCATCCGCCATGCCTTCCCACCCAATCTTTGCACCAGTCTCAGATCGTGGCTGGTTAATAGAATGGCTTTCCCACTGTCACGTAACATCAACAACTTTTCCAGGAGCAGATCGACCCCGTCGGGATCCACAGCTGAGGTAGGCTCATCCATCAATAACACCTTGAACGGTCGGATAAGTGCCAGGGAGATTCCCAGTTTTAATCGCATGCCGCGTGAGAGATTGTGTGGATACATTTCACGACATTCCCATAAGCCAAATTCTCTTAATATGGCTTCCGCTCGTACTTCCCAGCCTTGTTCCACACCAAAAGCAAGACTAAAAAAAAGCAAATGCTCCCAGGTGGTTAATTCATGATAAAAGCGGGGCACATCCAGGACGAATGCCAATCGCTGCTTGGCTTCCCGTTCGTCCTGATACAAATCGTATCCTTCCACTAGGACGTTTCCCTTCGTTGGGCGGAGCAGCCCACTCAAACAGAATAGTAAAGTCGTCTTACCCGCCCCATTGGGTCCGGTCAGAACGAGGATTTCACCAGGATGAATTTCAAGATCCAGTGTATGGACCGCTTGGAATTCTCCAAAGGAGCGGGTCAAACCTTTTGCTTGAAGCAGAGGTTGTGTCATCAAGGTTGAACGAAGGTCAAGAACCATGACCCCCAATATCGGCTATCGTCATCCGCCAAACATGCAGCCACTGTTAGATCATTTACCGCTTGGCCTCCATCCGCCAGGCGTATGGAATAAACCACTTCAGGTGTCATGACAAAATCACCGTAGCCCAAGCCCAACTCAGGTTTTAATCCAGTGAAGAAGTGATCTTCACCCCCATCCCATGACACCACCATCTCCACACTAGGAACTGGTTGCTCCGCTGCGTCTAGAATCTCGACCTGGATAAGTGGCTCAGGTTGGTCACTATTACAGACGAGTTTTTGGTCCTGCAAAACGAATGGCGCTCCCTGGGTGGGTGTGGGTGTCGCTGTGTTCGTAGGCCTTGATCCTCTCGCTGTTATCGGGGGTTGTAACGTGTTCGAAGCTGTGGGGCTTGTTTGTAAGGTTATAGTCAGGTTGGCAGTCGGTCCGATAAGTAATGGTGTCGGGGTAATCGCACTGGTAGGCGGGATGGAAGTCTCTGCCTGTGTGGGTGTGACCCTTGATGAAACGGGTGCCACCCCTTCACCAAGCGCCATGGCCAGGATTCCCAACGCCCGTATTTCCTCTTCAGGACGACCTTCAGCCAAAGCGCGCTGGGCCTGCATCACAATGGTTTGCGAAGTCTCATCATCCTTTAGTTGTGCCAGTCGGTCTTGCGCTCGCACCAGATCACCGCTGTACAAATAAGCAGCAGCGACTAACGCCCGGTACTCATCTTTGAAATCTGCCCGCAGTGCATAAGGTGGAGCATCCACATATTTCACCGGACTGATCACCCAGGAATAAAACAATCCAAAGGCAACTCCCAAAACCGCACCGGTTAATAAATACCATGAACCTCGCCGATCTTGCTTCATGGGGTGGGAACCTCCAGGTTTGGGTTCCAGGTTAATAAAGCTTCACCCAACGACTGTAAAAGGGACAAATCTTGAGAAGCATATTCATGTTGAAGGGCATAGCTCAGCGCATTTGCCACAATTTCCGTGGGAGCAGAGCTTCCCAGGAGTGCTAACCGTCTCACTGCCAGACCCAAATTCTGATCCACCTGGTACGACTCTGCCACCATCAGTACATAGTCGGTTTTGTAGTCCACCCGCAGGCTTTCCGGCGCAATATCCACATATTCAACGGGATTAACCACCCAGCCGTAGAATAACCCTGCTGCGGCTCCCAGGATCACTGCAACCAGGAATTTTGTCCAACGTGACATAAACTCCTCACCCTTCCACTTTCATCTTTGTATACCAAAAACCTGTTACTGGAATTCTACCATTGCCGCTTGCTATTGGTTTGAAAATCTTGTACAATCTATTTATCACATTGCCGATACCTTAATGCACTTCCATTGACCATAGGAGGGAAGCCAACATGGATATTATCAAGGTTGCAGGCACCTCCCGTACCTCTGCCGTGGCGGGTGCCATTGCCGGGGTCGTCCGGGAAAACAAGCGAGCCGAGGTTCAAGCAATCGGAGCAAGCGCCATCAACCAGGCTGTGAAAGCTATGGCTCTTGCGCGTGGTTACCTGGCCAATGACGGCTTCGACATCATCTTTATTCCTGAATTTGTGGATGTCCAGATAGAAGACAAGGTCCGCACAGCCATAAAGTTCACAGTGGAACCACGCTAAGGAGCATTTACTAGCCTCCCACTGCTTTCTTCAATTGCTCAAAATTCCACATCCAAGCCATCCGGTTGATAAAAGCTGATAGGGAAGTGCTTTTATCGCGCAATAAACGCACTGCCTTCCCCACCGGGTCCGCTCCAGCCGCACTCTCCGGTTGGTCTGCATAAGCGCCATAAAACGCAAAATATGCCTGGTTAAGTTTGCGGATGTGGTATCCATTCTCCCATAAGAACTGCCTTCGCAGTTCCATGTATGTCTCTGCAACCTCAATTTTTCCTTCTGCCAATAATTTGTCAGCATTCACCCGCGTTAAGTGCATTTCAGCCTGAAAATTAAACACCGGTGGGGATTCTGGCTGGCTTTGACCGGTCATTGGTGTTTCTGGAGGATTCTGGGGAGGTAAATATTGAGGGTAATATTTCTGAACCACCGCTCTGCCTAGTTCATTCCCTGCAATAGATGCCACGGTCTCATTCATGGTGCGCAGTTCTGGGCTGTTCATATAACTAAGTCCCAGTGGGTGCAATGTCAGGTAATTATGTACCCACTCATGTGACACCACTTCCACCAATCCATTAATATCCGTCGTCTCCATTACCATGGTTGGGTATAGACCAATTCCTCCAATCCCAACAACCAGGGAAGAAACATTGAGCGATTGGTCCACCTGATTCTCCAGGGCTTCCATCTGGTCGACGCTGATATCCGGTGAAATTGAGATATCCTGGTCTTGCCTGATCACATTACGTGGGGATACGATTAGCGCATCCGGCGGTGGTGTGGTGTGATATAAAACCGGAGGAAATGTTTGCCCTATGAAAGTGAGACCTGCCTCGGCCGCGATTTCGCTCACCTGCTCTTGCAGGATTGCTTCTGCCAATGGCTCAACCTGTATTCGCTGATCATGGAGCTTACTTAATTGGTTGCGTAGATCCACTGAGGCGATTTCCGGATCAACGACGTTTGGATCCGCATAAATTTCATTAAGCTTTGCTTCCACCTGATTAATCTGCCGGATGAGGTCCAACGCTGCCAGAACCGTGCTAGATCTAGCTTTTTCAGGCATATAGCTTGCCGTATCCAATGCAATCTGACCCAGCTTGATGCCAAATGCATCTAAAGTCCAGGAAACGTAATCAAATTCAATGGATCGCGTGAATGCCCGAACTCGCTCTTGCGGGTCTGAAGGAGAAACGATGCTTGCCCCCAACATCATTGCCATCATCAGCAGTATGATTGTCAGCCAAAAGGCGCTTTTAAAGGACACGCCTGTCATAATAACCCCAGATGTTCACGATGTCAAATTAAACACTTTTAAAGAATGTATACCTCCATGCTATAATCAACTTTGATGAATTTTCTCATCACAGGAGCGGCAGGGTTTTTAGGGTCAGCCTTGGCAAATCGCCTGGCATGGGAGGGACACCAGGTACGTGGCTTGGATGATCTTTCGACGGGGGATCCCAACGCGCTCCATCCCGAAGTCCTATTTACTCGCGGGGATGTTAATGACCGTCCCAAACTGTGGACTCTGCTGCAAGACGTTGATTGTGTCTATCATCTTGCTGCCCGCGTCTCCGTTCCCGAATCGATTCTCTACCCCCGCGAATATAATGCCGTCAATGTTGGTGGAACAGTCAGCCTGATGGAAGCTATGCGTGATGTGGGCGTGCGCAGGGTTGTCTTCGTATCTTCGGGTGCCGTGTATGGCGACCAGCAAAATCAACCCGTCGCTGAGACTGCCCTGACTAACCCTCGGTCCCCCTACGCAGTTTCAAAGCTGTCAGCTGAATATTACATCAACACAATTGGTGATTTATGGGGCATTGAAACCGTCAGCCTGAGGGTATTTAATGCCTACGGTCAGGGTCAACATTTACCGCCCTCCCATCCGCCTGTCATCCCCTTTATGTTGAAGCAGGCCATGCGCAGTGGTACCATCATCGTCCATGGTGATGGGACCCAGACGCGTGATTATGTCTATGTTGATGATGTGATCAGCGCAATGGTGGCAGCCTCCACCGCCCCAGACCTTGATGGTCTGGTTATCAATGTGGGCAGTGGCACGGAGGTATGTGTGCGTGACCTGGCCAGCCTGATCATCCAGGTGACGGGTGGCAAAGCCGAGATCGCCTACAACCCACGCACCGACCCTGGTGTCTCTCGCATGCGTGCTGATCTCACCCTTGCCCGCAGCAAGTTGAGTTATCAGCCTCATTTTTCACTCGCCGAGGGATTAAAGCTCACCCTCGACCGTGACCTCCGCTTTCGGAAGGACGCCACCCGGCCTCTCCCACTACCTCCAGCTGAAACATGACGATTTCCTTCTGGCTGATCCTGTTGGCTGTCCTCGCTTATGGACTGCTCCATTCCCTTTTCGCTTCCCTGAAAACAAAAGCTCGTGTCCACCAGTGGTTTGGTCCGTCCATCGATCGTTGGTTCCGTCTAACCTATAATCTCATTGCCGTTTTCACTCTGCTACCCATCCTGTTTCTCCCGATTCTCTTGATCGATAAGGAGATATATGCAATTCGCTACCCATGGTTGGTCCTGAGCTTGACCTTCCAGGTGCTGGTAGTCTTTATACTCATTGTAGGTCTGCGGCAAACCGGTATTACCTCTTTCATCGGCTTGCGCCAGTTTTTGCTCCCTGAAGATACCTTCCCTTCTCGCCTGGTTACCAGTGGGTTTTACCGCTACGTCCGTCATCCCCTTTACACTGCCGGGTTGGTCTTTATCTGGCTTATCCCTATCATGACGTGGAACCTGCTGGCGCTGAATCTGGGCCTCACCGCATATATATTTATTGGAGCTTATTTCGAAGAACTTAAGCTGCTGCTTGAGTTCGGCGATGCCTACGCTGAGTATCGCCAGCGCACACCCATGTTGATCCCAGGTCTGCGCTTCCCACATAATAAACCCCAACCCTGAGGTTCAATCTTAGTCCTCCATAATGGACGCTTCCTTCTGGTTCAAGCTTGCCCTGAGTTTTATCGTCGGGAGCTTCTGGGTAACCCTGACAACCCTTAGTGCTGAACGTTTTGGGAGCAAAGTTGGTGGGCTGATCGGCGGTTTACCCTCCACCGTTGTGATTGCGCTGCTCTTCATCGGCTTCACCCAATCCCCACAAATTGCCGCACAAGCCACAACGGTCATGCCGCTCGCTCAGGGGCTGAACGGTCTGTTCGTTCTCACCTTCATGCTGCTCATCCGGCGTGGGTTATGGCGCGGCTTATTCGGCTCTTTGCTGATCTGGTTCATCCAGTCAACGCTTTTATACTTGCTTGATATCCACGTATTTTGGATCTCTCTCCTTGGCTGGCTGGTGCTGCTTTTGTTTTGCTATGGGGTTCTTGAGAAATGGATGAAAATCTCCTCCCGCGCTAAATTAACCATCTCTTACCCACCCTCACAGCTCATCTGGCGCGCACTGTTTGGTGGGGCAGTCATCGCCTTGGCTGTCTTCATGGGTAAGCTCGGTGGACCTCTCCTCGGTGGCATCTTCGGCTCCTTTCCAGCTATGTTTCTCACTACCCTGGTAATCACCTACAATACCGGCGGTCCCGATTTCTCACGCTCAGTGGGAAAATCGCTACTGATCAGCGGCCTGATTAATGTTCCTCTGTATGAGATCGTGGTCAGGTTACTTTATCCAGGTGTTGGTCTTGGTCTTGGTACTGCTTTCGCCCTGTTATTTTCCCTTGGCACGGGGTATCTGACCTTTCGGTTCATAAAAACCAGGCTGTCATAAATTAATCCTCAGGAATCAGCATCAACAGTTCTCCCCATAACGTAGGATGAACTTTTTTGCAGTCATCCAGATTTCCGTACGTTGCAAGGGCAAGAACTCGCGGCTCTGCAGGCTGACGTTATTGTACGTCCACATCAGCCACCAGGAGAAAAGGTTCTCCCAAAACTCACCGAACCGCCCCAAGGGTCGCTGATAGGGCAGGATGATAAAACCAAGATGTCGCATCATGCGCATCCCACCAGTGTGGTCTGTAAAGGAAAATAATGCCGATGTGCCACACACTGCCTTCACCTGTGAATATCTGCTCTCGCTTTGTAAGACCTTCGCCAACCCCCTGAACGAATGAATCGCCTGCCGTCTCAACCGCAGCGCCCATTCAAGGTCTGCTCCTGCTGCTGGTAGTATTGGCATGCGTTCGTTCCAGACATGCAGCGCCACCACAGGCTCGCCCTTCATAATCCTCTCGTTTCTGATATTTACTGCATGGCTTGCCCGCTTCAGCTGGATCCGCAGGATGCATTCGGGATCATCGGTGAATTCATAGATTCCCCCGCTTGTTCGCAACAAGGCATCGATCAAGCGAACTGCTGCGCGCACCTCCAACCCACCTAGGACAGGATATCCTTCCTTCCGGTTTTTCCGGTCGTACTCGCTCCGGATATATTGATTATGGCACTTAATTAACCAACTGTCACGTGCTTTTACGCCCAACCATATCTTCATCCTGCGAATTAGTTTCCAAAAAATAATCCCCCTTATTCACCTGTGCTATACTTATTTTATTCGGTTAAATATCCATATCTTAATATTCAGACAAAATCAATTGGATCGGATGGCGCTGATGTCGGTGATAAATAATATCGCTTATTACCAGAATCGCCGCGACGAGGTTCCCAATCAGGAGCTGGCTCACCAGTTAGCAGAATCACGGGACAAAACTGGCATTCAGGAGTTAGCTGAGAACTTGTGGAGTAAGAATAAGAATGTTCGTAGCGATTGCCTAAAAGTGCTATATGAGATAGGATATCTTCGTCCAGATTTAATCGCTGACTATGTCGACGACTTCCTCAAGCTGCTCAAGGATAAAAATAATCGCATGGTGTGGGGTGCGATGATTGGCTTGGCAACCATTGCTGACCTTCGTCCACAAGCAATCTGGTCCCATATCGATGACGTGATCGCTGCTATGGAGAATGGTTCAGTCATCACTGTTGTTTGGGGAGTGAAAACACTCGCTCATGTCGCTTCGGCTGATCTCACTTACCACAATAAGCTATTCCCAATTTTGCTTGCCTGGCTTCAAAAATGTATTCCACGCGATGTTCCTATTCATGCTGAGAGCATAAGCATAGCAGCCGATAAAAACCATCTTGTGGCATTTCTGAACGTACTGGAAAACCGCAAGCCAGAGCTGACCGCTTCCCACTTGGCACGCCTTAATAAAGTGATCAAGAAATTACCAACCATATAACACACCCATTGGAGGTGCATGCCATGTTCGAGCACCACAAACAACCCCTGCTCTCCCCTCGTGAATTCCTCATTCGCCAGGGGATTTATTTCTTCGTCGCCATTGGGATCATTGCTGGCTCACTCGCCATGGGCATACTTGGCTATCACTTCTTTGAAAATCTGTCCTGGATTGATTCCCTCGTCAATGCCTCCATGATCCTGGGAGGTATGGGCCCAGTGAACGAGCTGCACACAAACGCTGGCAAACTATTCGCCTCATTTTACGCCCTCTATTCCGGCATCGTCTTCCTGGTCTCCGTTGGGGTCATCGTAGCTCCTCTCTACCACCGCTTCTTGCACCGCTTCCACCTGGAGGCGGAGGAAGCTTAGTCGGTTTCTCAGCTTATTGGATTTGTTTATTGTTTCGATTCTTAATATAATCTCCTCATGCCTCTCTTCTGGATCTCATTGGCTTTCTTGTCTGGGATTTTGCTGGCACCCAGCCTGAACCTCCCCCTCCTAGGCTGGTCACTGCTTGCTCTGCTAATCTTCATTTTATTGTTTCCTCCCATTTCACGGCGATTATCATCCCGGCTTCCCACAAGCTTTACCCGCCTTGCTGAAAATCTTAAGCTTTCTTCATCAACAATGTTCTTGCTGGTTATCCTGTTTCTCTCCATCGGTGCAATTCGTTACCAGCTCGACCAGCCTACCATCGATCCATCATTTATCGCCTATTACAACGATCAATCCACTGAAACCATCATGGATGGTGTCCTGGTGGAGCCTCCTGATGTCCGTGATACTTTCGTCAACCTGCGCCTACGCATAGATCAACTTCATCAGGTGAATGAGGACCAATTCATCCCTGTCCAGGGTCTCTTGCTGGTCAGGGTTTCAACAAGCACTTCTTTTTTATACGGTGATCGCATCCGCTTGCAGGGTCACCCCGAAACCCCACCAGAAAATGAGGATTTTTCTTATCGCGATTACCTTGCTAACCAGGGTATCTTTAGCTATATTTCATATCCAAGTTCCAGCTTGCTACAGCATGGGGAGGGCAACCCAATCTATTCTGCACTGTATGCTTTCAGGCAGCACGCCCTTGACGTTGTATATTCCCTCTTCCCAGATCCCGAAGCTTCCTTACTTGCTGGAATCCTTCTAGGTGTCCAATCAGGGATTCCGCAAGATGTACAGGATGCTTTTCGTCTCACCGGCACCAGCCATATTATTGTAATCTCTGGATTTAATATCACCATCATCGCTGGATTATTCACCTTTATGTTCAGTCGTCTGTTGGGTGAACGACGTGGTGCCATTGTAGCCGCCATCGGGATCATTTTCTATACCCTTCTGGTAGGGGCGAATCCGGCCGTGGTGCGGGCTGCCATCCTCGGCATGCTCACTCTGCTTGGTCACCAGGTCGGTCGCCGTCAGGTGGGATTGAACAGTTTGGCAATCGTTGGCGCCGCCATGGCATTCGTCACTCCCACCGTGCTTTGGGATGTCAGCTTCCAGCTATCGTTCGCTGCCACCCTGGGAATCATGCTCTATGCTGAACCTTTCACCAATTGGTTTATCAATTTTGCTGCGCGTTTTATTCCCCACGATAAAGCCCACCGCCTGGCTGGCCCAGTCGGCGAATATTTCCTGCTCACCCTGGCGGCTCAGCTTACCACCCTACCACTCATGATTTACTACTTCAAGCGCATCTCCTTCACATCTCTGATTGCGAACCCGCTCATCCTTCCTGCTCAACCACCTCTGATGGTCCTGGGCGGGTTGTCCGTCCTCACTGGGATGATCATAAAACCCATTGGACAACTTCTGGCCTGGGCAACCTGGCCATTCACTGCATACACCATCCGTATGGTGGAGTGGTTGTCAGACGTCCCCCACGGTTCCATTCCCCTTGGTCAGATTGCTTTCCCCCTCATCCTGCTTTTTTATGCCGTTCTCTTTACCCTCACCTTTGCTCGCCCTCGTCTCACCGGCATGTTCGCCCGCTTGAGTCCAGCCATTCCTCTCACAATCATGGGTGTGCTCACTATTATGATTTGGAAAGCCGCCTTTTATGCCCCGGATGGTCTTTTGCATGTAACAATTCTGGATATTGGCACCGGAGATGCAGTCCTCATTCAAACCCCAACCGGCCGCTCCGTGCTGATTAATGGCGGACCCAGCACCGTCCGTCTTTCGGATACCCTTGGTAGGCGCCTTCCACCCTTCAATCGTACGTTGGATTGGCTCGTAGTCGCCGATATCGACAACGAAGATCTATCCGGTCTTACGGGCAATCTGGAACGCTTCACCCCCGCCAATGTCCTCTGGTCGGGCAACACCTATGGCACCCGTTCCGCCACCGAATTGTGGACTGCCCTTCTTACTACCTCTACTCCGATCACCCGGATGCAGTCTGGCCAGAGCCTCGATCTGGGTTCTGGTGCCTCAATGCAGGTGCTCTCCATTGACCCCCGGGGTGCTGTTCTGTTCCTGGAATGGGAGAATTTCCGCCTGCTTCTCCCAATGGGTATGGACTTTAACACTCTGGATAATCTTCAGCACAATTCGTCTATGCGCAATATCTCAGCCGTTCTCCTGGGAGAGTCCGGTTACGCCCCCCTCAACCCGCCTGATTTGCTTTCCTTCCTCCATCCACAGCTTGCCTTACTCAGCGTCGCCGCGGCGGATAAAACGGGACTTCCCTCCCCCGAAACCCTGAATGCCTTGCAAGGCTACACCTTACTGCGCACCGACCAAAACGGCTGGATCGAGCTCACCTCGGATGGCAAGCAGATGTGGGTGGAGTTGGAGAGAAAGTGAATTTTTTCAGGTGATCATGGTCATTGTACGATTTAGCAGTATTACACTATCAGTTATAGTGATATAATTATCACTATTAGTGATACAATGAAATCCATGCTTGAGTCTCTCTTTTCATCGCGTGTCAGGGCAAAAGTGCTTGCTTCTTTCTTCCTTCAACCGGGAGAGAATCATAATGCCTGGGAACTGGCACACAAATTGAAAGAAAATTACAGTGCAGTTTGGAAAGAACTGGTACTTCTTGAGCGGCTTGGGATTTTGACCAGTGCGCATAGAGGGAATTCCAAGGATTACATGGAAGATAAAAGCTGTCCGATTGCACCAGAATTACGATCAATCGTTCTTAAAACTGAAGGAGCCGGAATGGTGATCAAAAGAAGGCTCAAGGAAATGGGAAGCATAAAAGAAGCATTTATTTACGGTTCCTACGCTTCGGGTGAAGCAGATGCATCTTCTGATCTGGATTTAATGATCATCGGCGAAATAAACCTTAAACAGCTAGCAACCGATATAAATCAGATAGAGAAGGAATTAGACCGGCCAATCAACTATGTGATCTATTCCGAAAAAGAATGGAACGAAAAAGCAGCGGTTAGCGATCCCTTTTGGGAAAATGTAACCAAGGCTCCAAAGTTAATGCTCCTGGGAGGCGAATATGCCGTATGAACGATTGATAGCCTCCAATCGGATTAAACCTCAGCAACCAAACCCAAGAGAGATAAATCAGCTATTACAGCTAGCTAGTCGGGATTTGGCTACAGCAGTTCGTAATCTGGAAGATGCACCTGATTGGGCATATAGCATTGCCTACAATTCGATTCTCCAAGCAGCCAGAGCGTTGATGTTTTTTTCTGGATATCGACCGAGGGGTGGTGAGCAGCATGCAACTGTGGTCGAATTTACTGAAGAACGATTGGGAATTACATTTACTGAACAGGTGCGATTGTTCGATCAAATGAGGCGTAAACGACATCGAGTGATTTACGAGATTGCCGGGTCAGTTTCTAAAAGTGAGGCTGAACAGGCGATTACTTTTGCTAAAGATTTCGTGTCAAAAATTACTGAAATGATCACAGGGCAAAGCAGCCTTGGGGTTTTATCGAATAGTTAGAATATTTTCTGCGGAACGCTTTTAATCACTAACGGATGGGATCGATACTGAAAGTATTATAGTGAAGTAATGTATAGATTATCTCTAAAAATCAAACAACAATCGGGAGGTTTGCCGGTTTATACAGGTTAACAAATTCCTACCTATTACCGGACGTACAGACTATAGTGAAGGGCTGAAAGCATTGAAATCCCTTGACAAGCGAGCGCAGCGAGTGCAATGTGCAATAGGAGTGTAGATACAGTAAATCAATAGGGGAATATAACATGTTCTCAAGCGAAGTATAATATTTTGTTTATGGAAATTATGAAAATATACAAAGCATTGCTTGTAATTGCTCTGGTATCGGTAATTGGCATCTGTTCCCTTTTTTACCATTTTGGTCATAATGACAGTAAAGCACTGACAGATTTTTCTATTGCTTACAAAAACTATGATAGAGCCATTTTAGATTTTTCAATAACGGTTTTTGCATCAAATCCTAAAGGCGTACCTGCTACTGACGACTTAGAACGCAATGCTACTGGGGCACTTGTGGAACTTAATACAAAAGCATCCGCAAGAATATCATCTTTAACAAGAAACGATGCAGAACTTATGAGTATAACTCTTGAGATAGCATATCTTTCCGGAAAAGAATTAGATACTCTTAAGGCATATCAAAGAGCTGTAGATGATAAGGATATTGACCTGGATAAGTTAGCTAAGGAATTTGGTGATTTGACGATCAAAAGACAAACTAACTTTGCTCGTTTTCAGGAACTTGCCGGTTTATAGGATTAGAAATTACTAGTTATATTCAGCTCACAATTGACTCTACTTATACTTAATTATTTCACTGAGTTATCCTGCACCAAAGCACCTGTTAGTTGAAAATAAATATCGATTTTGGTTTTACATTTATGGGAAGATATAAAAACTTATCCGTGTATGTAATCCCTGAATCGGGCGTTTAATCCCTATCTTCTTCATCTTCCCCAAAGGTAAAGATGTCGGATATCTCCCCTCGTGTTCATGGGCATTTATTCTGACGCAGGAACTGGAGGCACTCTGCATCCAACATCGCTCTTCCGACTCGCGATGCTGCTTCCGAGAGCATGGCATCCACGGTTCCATACACACCCCATAAGCGAGCCGTCCCATCCCAACTGCTCGTTACGATATTTTGCCCGTCCGGGCTGAAATTAGCCGATATCACCCAGCCAGTATGGCCCTGCAGTGAAGCGATAAATGACCCATCTGCTTGCCATAACGCTCCGGTGCCATCTTCACTGGTCGTAACGATCATGTTCCCGTCTTTACTAAAATTGGCTGAGATAACCGGTCCGGTGTGTCCCTTAAGCGCAGTTAGATATTCGCCATCTACTGTCCAAATCATCGCTGTGCCGTCCCAACCACCTGTCAAAATCCGTTTCCCATCCGGGCTAAAAACAGCTGAAATAACGAAGGAGTTATGGCCTTTCAGGGTTAGAAGATAAGTGCCATCACTCTTCCAGACCCGGGCAGTTTGATCGTCGCTGGCTGTCACGATAAGTGATCCATCTGGGCTAAAACTGGCATCATTGACTGCATCTGTGTGACCTTTTAGGTCTAGGATGAAGCTTCCATCCGAGCGCCATAACCGGGCAGTTTTGTCCTTGCTACCAGTCAGGATCAACTCTTCGTCCTGGCTGAAACGCGCTGAATCCACGGCATCGGCATGACCTTCCAGCCTTTTTGCTAGGGTTCCATCTGGTACATAGATCGTAGCAGTACCATTTTCATTAGCGGTGATAATCCATTTTCCACTGGGGCTGTAATTTCCCATGTGGATCGGGCCTTCCATCATTTGAAATTCTTGGATAAAAGTCCCATCCTGACGCCACAATCGAATGGTACCATCAGTTCCGGTGCTTATGATCCTCGATCCATCTGGAGAGTAGCTGACAGAACTTACCGGACCTGTATGCCCTTGCAGAGAGTCATAATGGATGTTTTTCAATTCCCAAACCCGTGCCGTAAAATCATAACTGGCGGTGATGATTTTCGTCCCATCCTGATTAAAGATTGCCATGGTCAGCCAGTTAGAATGGCCTCGTAAGATACCAATCTGGCTGCCGTCCGGATTCCAGAGCCGAGCGGTATTATCATAGCTGCTGGTCAGGATTTTATCTCCATCCGGGCTAAAGCTGGCCATCGTTACAGGTCCAGTATGTCCAGCCAATACGGATACCAGCGTGCCATCCGTTTTCCATACTCGGGCGGTATTATCCCAGCTTGCCGTGACGAGGAGGTTTCCATCCGGGCTGAAATTTACCGAGTTCACCGAACGGGTATGTCCTATAAATTCTGTAATCAGACTTCCGTCCTTATCCCATAGCCGGGCGGTGCCATCCCAGCTGGCTGTCGCAATTTTTGAGCTGTCTGGGCTGTAGCTCGCCGAGATGACCCAATTCGTATGGCCTTCCATGGTTGTTATTAAACTGCCATTCGTTTTCCATAAGCGAGCGGTCTGATCTACGCTGGTTGTTACAACCCTGCTCCCGTCTGGACTGAAGATTGCCCAGGTGACCGGTCCCTCATGCCCTTTGAGGGTCGCGAT
>JBAPSY010000010.1:0-14600 GCA_049281855.1 Anaerolineales bacterium | reverse complement strand
GTTTTTTTTGAGGCTACTATCTCAAAACGGAAGTCACAGATGTCTGCCCCTTCCATAATCGTTTGGGTGCGGGTGAGCTGAATGTTCGGATTGAAACCCTTGATGAGGGCAAAATCGCGGTTACATGACAGCATTTTACCCAGTTCAGGGATACCCAGGTGTTGGTACATCTCAGCATAACGACAGCGGAAAACATTGAATGCGAACTTCTTATGCGTCAGCTCGAGTACTTCAGTTTGGATGGCATTGTCTTTTTTCCAGGTTTCTTGCACATCGGCGAATTGTTCCAGGTCATTAGCTTCCACGCTGTTAGCAAGCTGGGCTCCCTGCTGGCGGGCAATTTCTTGGATCACTTTATGGGCAATTTCCCACACCCGCTCACGATCGAACTCCTCGCCCAGAGCTTCGAGTAAGGGGGCAAGTATACGCGCCTCAATTTCACGCCGGTTGAGCAAGCCCACGGCATTCATATAATCGGCTGGAGGGGAAGGGTTATGTTCCATGACAATTAGTCAGTTGCAATTTGTGTGCCAATACATCCGCAGGTAATATACGCGCCTGCAGGTAAAAGAATGCATTAATCTACCTGGTCTTCCTCCATGGGGTGACCTGCGGCAAAACCTACCCCGCGAATAAATCCGCGCGCTTTTTCGGTCTGTGGGTAAGCAGCTCTCAGCTCATTCCAAAAGGCATCTGAGTGGTTGGGGTGCTTGCGGTGCATCAATTCGTGGGCAATCACGTAATCAACCACCCAATCTGGCCAGTTTTTGAGTTTGTCACTGATGCGAATTTGGCCATCTGTGGGGCCTCCCCGGGAACAGCTACCTAGGAGGGTCTGCATGTTACACACCCAACGGATGGCATTCCACTGGATTTTCCCTGCAAAGTACTTCCGGTTAATTAGCTCAGCGCGTTGGTGTAGCTCGGAATCGGTCCGCCGTAAATGCAACGAGATAGATTTATCCAGCTGGTTGGCAACCTGCTCGAGTAGCGCCCCGACTCTGCGTTTTGGTAACCGATATGGAACACGCAACAATAACGAGCCATCCGGCATTTGTTCCCATCGGGAGGTTTTCGTCAGGCGTTTGTCGCGCCTGAGGTAGACTAACACTATCTTTCCATGACTGTTCTGGATCTGATATTGTTGGTCAGCCATGAATATGCTACTTGGTTGAGAACCCTGGCAGCTCATCGAGCTGCTCACCGGTCTTAACCAGGTGATATGGCATCCATGCCACCCCAAAGAAATCGAGCAGGATGTCTTTCTTCTGCGCCGCGATGGGGATCTCGGTTATTTGGTTAGCGACTTCACCCCATTTATCATTCATCGCCTGCAAAGCAGCCTCTTTTTCCTTTTCGATCGCTGCGATCTGTTCCTGGTAATCCTTAATTGCGTCGACCGATTCTTCCACGTTGCTTTTGGCTTGTGAAGCCATGCGGCGTTTAGTGATGGAAGAAGAAATGGAGCGTTTGCGTCCAAACCCCAGAAAACCTGCCACAGTCTCCAGACCGGTGCCAAGCTCATCCATTTTGCGATTGGAAAGATTTGCCTGATCTTGTTTTAGCTCGCGCTGCTCGCGCTCCAGCTTATCTTGCAGTGCCCGTAGCTTGGTCTCAAACGGTGCTGAGGCTTTCTTGAGCTCAGCTTCACGTGCCTGACGGGCAGCATCGGCGCACTGTGTCCGAAATTCACCTTCTGATGTCTCGGGTCCGGAATACAGTTTGAGAACCTCATTACCCCGTATCGTCACCTGCGTCGTACGGTAAGCCCAATCAATGAAGTCCTTCTGTAGTGCATTCATCAGTCTGACGTCATTTAGGGGTGTTTCAAGCGGGGCGAAGCGTGCTTGAGGGTCGGGCGCCTCGTCAAGTTTCGATGGATCGATTCGATCGGTTAAATAGTTATCCCAACGGACGATTCCACGCCGATCTGGGTTGACAACCAAGGCGGTCTTGAATGTGTCGATATCGAGCTTATATTTCAAATTGTATAAGCGGGTACTTGTTTGTGAAAGGATCACTGGGCGATAGATCAACCCCTGGCTAAATGCTTCGGTGGGGAAATCTTGCCCGGCAGCTTTGAATGCCTGGGTGAAAGTGAGGTTATTGGGGAGGAAATACTCAGCGATCCCTGCTGGAATGGTGGGGCGAGTGGACGAGAATCCAGCCGCGGGCTTGGCAGACGTGGTAGGGGTTGAAACAGGTGTGGTGAATGTCTGATATGGTTCGGGTACTGCAGTCTGCCCGCTAGAGGTAACTGGCTGAGGCACTGAGGATGGAGTCGTTGAAGGCGTCGAGATGGCACCTGCCAGCTCGTTCAGATCAGGGATTTGGGTACGCGTTAGTGGACCAGCAAGATAATTCATCGCCCAGCGAGTCTGAAACAGCATGGGTCCTTTGGCGTTCACATTATGCAGCAGGAAAATGCGTTTTCCCAGCGTGGAGATTAGACGATCGTACTCTGCCCGATCCAAGCTGCCAGACATGGCACTATCCAGGCCATCCAGCAGACGCTGCTTATCCTGGTCCGTCTGCAGTTTTCCGATCATCCAGGTCCCGGCATTGGAAAGTGCCTTGTAATCCACATCCACGGGGTTTTGGGTCACCAGCACCTGCCCGACGCCAAAAGCGCGTGCCTGCTTCAGCATACGCAGCATAGGTTGTTTGGAAGGTGGGTTGGCCACCGGTGGCAAGTACCCGAAGATTTCGTCAAAGTAGACCAGGGCGCGCAGGCTGGTTGTGCCGGTTTGTGAGCGCATCCAGGTCTCCACCGCCGAGTAAAGCAGGGTGATAAAGAACATACGCTCCGAGTCGCTCAGGTGAGCGATGTAAAACACACTGTGGCGGGGTTTGCCATCGGAAGTATAGAGCAATGAGGGAATATCTAATGGTTGCCCCTCGATCCATACCTGAAAAGCAGGTGCAGCCAGGATGTTGTTGAGCAGCATAGCCAGCTCAAAGCGGTCCTTTTCTGGGAAGAAGGTGTTGACATCGAACACACCCAGCTTTTCGAAAGGTGGGCTTTGGGCTTGTAAGATCAGTTCACCCAGGTCGAGGTCTTTGCCCTGGCTCCACGCATTTTCGAAAATATTGGATAGCAGGATGTGCTCGCGGGAGCGCACCGGGTCAATATTATCCATACCCACCAGCCCCAATAAAGCAGTCACCGTTCCGGAAATTCTTTCACGCAGGGTTTCCTTGTTGCTCTCCCAAGGGATGATTGGGGCTTTCAATGACGCCAGGATGTTAATCGGGATGCCCGCATCTGAACCGGGGGTAAAAATGGCAAATTGGGCCGAATTCTTGAGCATCAGCAGACGTTCTGGGTCAATACCCCAATCTGTGAGCCCCTGCTTCCATAACTGGGCAGCATCCGTCGCGGCTTGCTCCAGGGTCTTGCCTGCCCGGCGTGCCTGGTCCGGGTTGACCCAGGGTTGAAAATCCTGTGGCAGCAGATTCGGGAAGTGCAGCAGAGTGTTGGTGATATCACCCTTGGGGTCGATCATCAGGGCGGGAATATTGTTTAGCGCTGCCTCCTCCAAAAGATCGATGCACAGCCCGGTCTTGCCCGAACCGGTCATGCCGACTACCACAGCATGTGTGGTCAGGTCAGCCGGCTCATAGAGCAGGGATTGGTCAGTGGTTTTGGTTTGCTGGGGGTCAAATATTCGTCCCAGATAAAATTTGCCATTCGTTTCCATAATCATTCACCTTTGTGACCCATTATAGATTTGTTGAAATTCTGCCAGATACTGCGTGGCAATATCTTGATTGTGAATTATAAGTGTATTTTCATCGTTATGATGTTCAGCATTATTGCTGAAGTTATACGAACCGGTGATCACGATTTGCCCATCGATAATAATGACCTTATGGTGCATCAGGCGTGGGTTGCCATCCAACCGAACGTCAATCCCGGCATGTTGCAAGGTGTCGAACTCGGTGCCTGCATTGGAATGGTATTGGTCTTTATCAAAAACTCCCGACACACTGACTCCTGATTTGGCTTGCTTGATCAAGGCATCAGCCAGCTCGTCTGAGGTGAAGGAATATGCCATGAAGGATATACTCTCTTGGGCTGCGTTGACCGCCGCCAGGATGTTTTCCAGCGTGCCATCCTCTGGAGAGAAATAAACTTCAATCTGGCTGCCATTCACCGTCACAGAAGGGTTGGGAGTGCCTGCAGTCTTATTGGAGCCAAAGTGGTCGTCAATGAACATCTGTTCGAATTCGTGGGTGTAATCCTCCGCTAATTTGGATGACCGCAGGTGAATCAGGTTGTTGTTATCCAGGTAGCCTCCGCCGGTAGTGAAGTTCATCGAGCCAGTCCAGATTTCAGAGCGGTCGATGATCACGAACTTGTCATGCATCAGGCTTTCCTGACGGTCCCCCAACACCTCGATGCCTGCCTCGTTAACCTCCTGAACCTCCTGTTCGTCCATGTTGTCGCTGTCCGTCACCATTCGAACAGCCACCCCACGACGATGAGCATTGATGAGCGCATTACGCAGCGACCACAAGTTGAGATCGTAGATGGCGACGTCTACACTGAGGCGCGCCTGGTCTATCGCAGCCACCAGGGATTCATCAGGTCCTCCACGGTATGAAGTGGCGGTTGGGCTGGTAGGGTCAGTGAAATAAACCGTGTACCAGTCAGCTATCGTGGCAATGGGGGGATTTGTCTCCTGCAGGCTTGTATTTGGAGTGCAAGCGCAGGATATAAAGATGAGTATCAAGAGAGGGAGCGTGATTTTGACCAATGGATGGTTGGGTTAAAGCGTTACGGGAAAATCGGTCTATGGAATGATTATAGCTTAAAAAGAAATAATTCCTGAGTCTCTACTTTTAGTCGCGACTCAGGAACTCGGTCTCTGCATCCTTCTGAGACTGTATAAACTGCAGATATAGGCGCCAGAAGTCTTGATTTTTCGTACATAACTCATTTGAACGATGACCAAAGAAACTGAGCCCCGGTAGAGAACCGCCATAAACTGTCCACGAACACGTGTAACGAAAAAAGCCGGCCTTATTAGTCAGGACGGCTTGGGCAAAAGTTGGAACGATTGGACAGCCTCTATGGCATCTGAATGAGCCCGATGAGGTTGCTCTCTGGGTCTTTTACCGACGCAACCAACTTACCTCCGCCGACATCTCTAACATCTTGCAAAACTTTTGCGCCAGCGTCAAGCAGGATTTGAAGACTTTTCTTGATGTCGCTAACAGTATAGTAGCCGATAGGCCCTGTTATCCCTTGGCTGTAACCATTGGGGTCTAACCCTATATCCTGATTTCCAACCTTATAACCAACATAATACGGCTCATCTATTATAGGCTCGACTTCTAATAACCTTGTGAATAGCTTCTTTGATCGAGTTATGTCTTTGACGGGATATATGATTGTTCCGATACCCTGGTTCATATTTAGCTCCTTGCTTGTTCATAATCACTTGTTCATAATCTGATCAATCTCGCTGATTTTCAATCTATAGAGCCGCTGTCCTGAGGAACCAGTTATTAACGAAGTTCATATTCTAAGGCAACTTTTTCTTGGATGTTGTTATCTCAGGTTTTTTAGCTTTTCCGTATCTCAAAATTTTACAATATTACTGATCAATTTCAATCGATGGATCTATAGCTATTTTTATTTCTCTTCACAATATTCCCCTATTTTAAGGGTTTATTAATTAGGACCCTTTCATCTTGTTATGAAGCTGTGGTAGCCGTGGAGGTGGTTTTCACCGGTACAGTCACTGTGGCTTGCAGGAAGCCGATATACATCAGGATTGCACCGAGAAATTCACTTAGATACAGAAAATCGGGTAGGTCCATTTGAATAAATGATCCGCCGATGGCAGGCAGGATTGCTCCCACGGCAATCAGGATGTTGCCCACCATTCGATTGAAAAGCACCTTCTTGCGCCAAAAAATATATGCAGAATATATTGCCCCACCTACCAATGTCAAGGTGCCATAGGTATTAAGCAGAATGGTCAGCAGGACCACGATCCCGGAGCGGGTGAGGATATCTTTATATTGGGCTGAAAGCGGCTGCGCAGGGTTATAGTTGCCTGCTGCGGGAGTTATGGGCGCAGCTAAGACCAGTACCGCAGCAAGTAGACTGACGATAATGAGAATGATATTCAGAGTTGGGGCGATGCCTCGTCGGCGTACCAGCAGGTTGATTGTTCCCTGACCGAGCCAAGCAGCCGTCAGCATTGCACCACTTAGGTACCATAATTTGAGAGCGATAGCGTTGAAGGTGAACAGCATGATGACTTCGGTTAATGTGCCAATTCCATACAGCACCAACCCGATGCTCCACAACAAAAGGTGAGCCCCGTGCCTGACGCGGAAGCGGCTGAAGACGGCAACTGCAAAGACGAAGGTGATAATGGTTGAAAGGATAGGAATGTAATGCATTTTTTACTCCAAGATTTAAATTGGAATTCCAGCAGTTATGCCTTAATGGGTTCCTTGTTGGAATGCTTCGTAGGTATCAAGTAATGTGATGATGATCAAATCGGAAAACGAGTTCATCCTGCGGAACAGGTCAGACCAGATTTGTGGCGAACGCACATCCGCGTTTTCATAAGCAGTAAGGATGGCATCCATCACCGCTGTGCGGAAGAATTGGAATGCATGCGCTGCTTCCACGCTGGTTAATCCAACTCGTTGACCGCGCGAGGCATACTCATATCCCAGTGAGCGCGCCTCAGCCTCCAGGCCTTGATCGCTTGTGGTTAAATGCCCAATCAATCCTTGCACCAGCGAGCGTCCGCTCAAGCGATACTGCTCCCGTGCTTCGTCGTCCATCTTGCGGTACCATTTTTCTGCTTCCAGATTACTTTCGCTGATTTGTACACGTGTATTCCGTAAGACGTTGGCATACACGAAAGTCGCTTCGGGTGTTGAGCTTTCCCACCTGGTATGCATGCGGATCTCAACATCTGAGCGGCGGAAGCGCCGGTGACCACCCTGCGTACGCTGTGAAGGCAGGTACCCGTGATCTGCCCACGCCCGAACAGTGCTTGGATGAACACCCAATTGTTTTGCAGCTTCGCTCAAACTAAGCCAGTCATCCATTAAATTGCCTCAAATTAGGGGTTTTGGGTAAGTTTGCTCAAATGTATCAGGTTATGATTAAACCTACAATGTAGATTTGCTTAGAATTTGTATAAAGGATTCTAAGGAAGGATAATAAAAAACTAGCTGCGGCTTGACCGCAGCTAGTTTTTTATTAGTTAAGGTGTAAATCGTGGGTCTAGCTTAAGGGGTCAAGTCCCAATAAGACATGTGGGTGATCCGGTAAGTGTAATTGGCAGTCACCTCTGGGCTGACAAAAGCCCCATACCGACCGAAATCATAGTGATTGTCTGTCACCTGCGCTATCTGGTGCCCGTTGGCATAGATGGTCAGCGTATTGCCAATCATCTTGATCCCCAGCGCGTTTGTCTGATTGGCACCTGCCAATATGTAGTCGCTGTGTGTCCAGCTCACCAGGTCCTCTGCGGTGAAGGGGTTGGCTCCATCGAGCCGGAAGACCCAATATTGGCCATCACACGAGAAAGCCACAATATACCCATAGGAGACCCCTGCCAGGTGTTCCGGACCGCGTACGATCAGCCCATATGCATCCTTGCCTGAGCAGCTGCCCGAGTCATAAGTCGATTGCAGGTAAAAATCAGTTAGCTCATGCCAGGTGAAGTACCAGGTGCTGAACCCGGCCAGCTTTCCGGTGACGTAGAAGCGGGCATCCGTTTCGGCGATGCGGATGTAGTTGGTATTCGGTAATAGCCCAGTTACCGGGTTGGTCCAGTCGTTGATATTTCCCCCAGTCATCGGGTCATCGAAGGTTGGGGTCCCGTAGGTCGCCACAGGGTCGAAAGTGCCTGCAACCGGGGTGGTATTCGCAGTGGGCTCTGTCCGCAACGGTGGGATCTCCACCGAGAGGGAGTAGCTGGTCCTACCGTCTGCTGGGGTCAAGCCGATGTAGTAATCTTGGGTGTTGGGCAGGGTTCCGGACCACAGGGTATTCTGGGTTGAGTTGTTAAGCAATTCTTGCTTATCCGCCCCAAACACTCCCAGATAAACATCCGAATTGGGTGACGAGACTTTCACGTTCATGGTTTGGGTAGCGCTGGCTGACAGCACATAGTAGACCGTCTGCCCGGCATCCACTTCTCCTTCAACGATTGCCGAGGTGCCTCCTGCCGCAAATTGGATGCGGATCGCTTGGGGAAGAGGTACCTCTGTGGGTGGCACGGGTGTGGGTGGTACGGAAGTGGCTAGGACAGGTGTGGGCGGGACGGACGTCGCTATTACCACCACCGGGGTGGGCGGTATGGAGGTGTTAGTTGGCTCGGCCCCCACGACTGCTCCCGTGGTCGTTGTCGGCACGACTGGCACCTGGGTTACAGCGGGCGGCGGGCTGCTGCTCGCTGGTAATTTACAGGCTGAGGTAATCAATGCCAGTATCATGAGTAGCCCGCATGTGAAGATGATTTTCTTATTCATGGTCGCCTCCTTAGCACCTAACGCGAATATCCCAATGATGATATTCTACATCATTTTACGGATCGCTTTATATTGTTAAAGTATAAATTGGGATGCAATTAACAAGCCAAAGCTAGGCGTTGTAAACCCGGATCGCTGCATTGCCTTCCAGCGGGCAGTTGTGTTCACAGATTCCGCACCCGATGCACACGTCGCGCAGGACGGATGGTCGTTGCACGGTGCTGGTCAGCCCATTAGAATCGACCACCTGAGCTTCTTCCAAACGGATGGATTTCTGTGGTGTGGGGCACATCTCCTCGCATACGATGCAGGGCACACCGCTCGCCCAGGGCAAACAGCGGTCCCGGTCTATGCTGGCTTTGCCGATCACCGCCTGGCGTTTTTCTTCCAGCCCCAAAAGCGGGATTGCACCTGACGGGCACACCTGACCACAAGCCGTACAGCCATAATCGCAGTACCCCACGCGTGGCACCACCAGTGGAGTCCACAAACCCTCCAGACCAGCTTCCATCAGCGCTGGCTGCAGTGCGGTGGTCGGGCAGATTTTCATGCATTGCGAACAGCGCAGGCAGGTGGAGAGGAAAGTGTTTTCATCCGTTACCCCTGGTGGGCGAATGCGCCACTGGTTATCCTGCCGTAGGCGCAGGTCGGTGCCCAGCAGCAGCACACCGGCTGCACCGGTCGCCAGGGCTCCCAATGCCGTCCGGCGTGAAAGGTCGAATTCCTGCCTGGGGGCCGGTTTCAAGGCAAATTTAAATTGGATATCTGCAGGCTTGCAATTTGCCATACAATCCAGGCAGACGGTGCATTCTGAGGGCATGATGTGGAAGTTCGTTGGAGTTGTGTCGACCGCCCCAGGCTTGCAAACGACGGCGCAGCGCGTACACTCAATGCAGGCTGAACCAATCACAGGTCGGAATAAGGTTACTTTTGAAAGTATTCCCAGCAGCGCCCCCAATGGGCACAGGTACCGGCACCAGAAGCGATGCGCCAGCATGTTCAGCGCGAATAAGCCAAAGAACAGTGCTGCGATGGCAATGCTCTGGGCAAAGGCAGGCTGTTCCACAGGTAGAATAGTACCTCTCACCAACCCCTCGAACCCATCCAGCGCAGGGGTGAGGAAGCTAACGTGGTAGAGCGCCGTCTCGATGGAATTAACTGTATAAAAGATAGCCGGTAGGATGGCCGTAGTTAGTGTACGCGTGAAGATGGCAATCGGGTCCAGCACCAGCAGGGTCAGCCCGCCAAACAAGGCTGCCGCCAGGCTGGTTGCCAGCAGGAAGTATTTCACCAGCCTCCAGCGTGGAGATATTGAAGCCGCCCGTTTGCGTGCTTTGCGGAAGGATACCCATTCCAGCAAGCTGCCTAGCGGGCAGATCCATCCGCACCACACCCGCCCGATGATCACTGTCAGCCCAATCGTGACCAGCGCTAATCCCAGCTTGGAAATCCACTGGCGGCTGGCGAGCATCGCGCCCAGTGCCGAGAGCGGATCTAGGCGGAAGAAGATATCCGACAGCGCCGGTGCAACTCGTTTTTGCACCACGGCGAAGATCAGGGTGATATAAAACATAAAAAAGAGGATTTGTGCGGCTTGTCTTACCCGCTGCCAGCTTTTCCAGCTCATCCGAGGTTGATCTCCTGGATGTTAATGCTGTTCAGGTCCATGCTACCCAACCCCAATTCTGCGCTCGCCTGGATGTAGCCAATGTCTGTCGCAGTGAGTCCGAATAGCGTCGTGGCATAGGAATCAGCCGCCACGATATCCCGGCTGGCGATGACCGTATCCAATTGCTTGACGTCTTCAAGGTCTCCACCGGTAGGTCCGTGGTTGGTCAGGATGCGCACTGCATCCACCACCGTCAGGGCCGGGAGCACCAGGCTGGTCAGGTCGGCAATGCGCTGCGAAAGATTGATATGCATTAAATTACGATCCAGGATCACTCCCATCAGGTTCTTTTCCCCCAGTGTCAGCCTGGTGGACCCGTGGTGCTTGGCAATCGGCACGTTGATCAGCAGGTCGGCCTCCAGAATATCCGGGTAGATTTCTACCCTGGTCAGGTTCTTACCCAGTGGGATATCTACTCGGGTGTACTTGGGACGGCTCATGATGTGCATCTCTCCGCCTGCCGCTTCGACTGCATCCGCAATCCCCGATATGGCATAAGCTGACTGGGGTGTACCTCCGAAGGGATAGTCCATCACCCGCACGCGCTTGGCACCTGCTTCCAGGCACATGCTGACCAACGTGCCCACCACAATGGGATTGGTGGTGGTGGCGTATTCAGGTGGATGGTAATCTGTGCATATGTTCGGCTTGATGATCACATCGAAGCCGGAGCTGACAAAGCTCGCCATACCCCCCAAGGTGTCGATGGCCGCACGCGTGATGATCGCCGGGTCAGATCCGTGTACCACAGCCAGGTAAGCTGAGCTATTCGTAGGTGAGGGCTCGGGGTTGGCTACAGCCTCTGTGGGGTTGGTTTCTGCTGGAGTGGCTTCAGTCGGGGTTGTCCCAGTGGCTACCCCGATGGTGGGGTTGGGCGGTACCGCAGATGTGGCTCCAGTTGTGGCTGTGTTAATGGGCAAGGATGTGCTTTGGTTGGGGGTACAGCTTGCCAGGGCTGCGCCGGCTGCCACGGTGGCGGTGAGCTTCAAGAACGTCCGGCGCGAGATGGGTGGTCGGCGTTTCATGTCTTATCTCCGTAGATTATAAATGTAAGGAAGTACCAGTAATGGTCATGAGCTGGCTGTATTATAAACGCTATTCCTCACTGTAGAGATTAACCAACTCGATCTTGCATTTCCTCCCCTTCTGGTGTATTCTCTGCCTCACCCATGAAACCCTACCCCGTCCCTGCTCAAGAGATCCGCTGCGAGTTCACCGTGTCGAACTCTCACTTCATTTCAACCCTCAGCCCTGCATTCTCAGTAGATGAGGCCAAAGCTTTCATCCTGCGTATCAAAGCTGAGTTCCCCGATGCGTCCCACAACGTGCCCCTTTTCCTGATCGGGCACGGCGATTCAGAGACCGCCCACAGCTCCGATGCTGGTGAGCCCTCCGGCACGGCTGGGCGACCAGCGCTGGCAGTCTTGCGTGGCAGCGGTCTGGGGGATGTGGCGGTGGTGGTCACGCGCTATTTCGGTGGCACCAAGCTGGGTACGGGTGGGTTGGTACGGGCATATTCTGAGGCGGTGCGACTGGTGGTTGATAGTGTGCCGCGCGCAGAAAAGGTTCTCACCCATACCATCATGCTGGTTTTCCCCTACACTTACCTGGAACGCGTGCGCCTGCTGGTGGCTGCCCAGGCTGGCACGGTGTTGGATGAGGTTTTTGCCGCCGATGTGACCCTCACAGCCCGCCTTGCGGTTGAAAAGCTACCTGCTTTCCAGGCATCCCTGAGTGATCTTACCAAAGGCAGGGTGCAGGCTGAGGTCATCGAGAGCAAGGAAGTCCTTCTTCCGCAGCCTTGAGGGCGATCTTTGCCCGAAACATCGCGAGCGTTTTTTTGCAAGCGATGCAAGAACGCACTCCGTGAGTAAGATAATGAAGTCCTGATGCCCCTATCCCCCTAAACTGCTTACAGCATCATCAGCACTTGAGGGCGATCTTTGCCCGAAACATCGCGAGTATTCTTCACGAGCGATGACGCCTTACAACATCATCAGCACTTGAGGGCGATCTTTGCCCGAAACATCGCGAGTATTCTTCACGAGCGATGCCGTCTTACAACATCATCAGCACTCGCTCGTGAGCGGAGAGCTCGCGGTAGATGGCATCCAACTGTTCCTGGCTTTTAGCGTTGATGCGCACCGTCAGCGAGAGGAACCTGCCACCCCGACTGAGCCGACTGGTAACAGCCTCTTCTTTTGCAATGGAGGCGTGTTTCTGTATGATCTCCAGCACGAGGCTCTCAAAATCATCCTGGTTATCCCCCATGATCTTCACAGGGAATACGCACGGGAAATTCATAAGCTATACCGTCTATGTCGAACTTATCGTCAGGGATTCAATGTCCCATCCCAACCTGCCAGGCGCGCCGAGAGCCACCACAGGGCCTGACCTTTTAGATAGCAGTTCAGCGAGTGTGAGTGTGCGCAGCTGATGGCTGGGTTGGGGCAGGTACCAGGATGGGTGTCGCACCATGTTTGGCACCATGGGCAGTCGTCGGAAGGAGCGCCTGGGTAAAGTGTGCCGTCCGGCAGCCAGCTCTCAATATCGGCGAAGTCGTAGAGAATCTTATGGTTGACGAGGACGTAATCGCGAACCATGTTGTTATTGCGGTTCAACACCGACGCGCCCGTAGTACCGTCGGTGTGTCCGGTCATGTAAACAAACCTCACCCCGGGGTATTCGCCTTCAAGCTGGGTCATCATATCCAGATATTGCTGCACTGCGCTTGTATCAAGCCAGGACATCTCCCCACACCAGGACCACATGAAGGCATTCGCCTGTGGTGCGGAAGTCAGCATGCTGCGGGCGGTATTTAGAAAAGCGGCTGGATTCCATGCAAAGCCGCTGTTGTTACCCATGCGCAGGAAAGGTGGATTGCCCTGGGCGGGTGGGTTGATCGTTTGCATGTTGAAGTTATAGGCAGGAGGGTTGACATAAGAGCTCAGGTAATCAGCACCTGCCCAAAGCTGGGTGCCATGCGAGGTGGAGCCATAGGACCAGATGACGTTCTGCATGGCAGCTTGGATCCAAATAGGAGGAATGAGAGCTACGTCCCGGTTGTTATGGTCGATGATAATGGCTGACGGAGGATTCGCTTTGCTCAGCATCGGAAGGAAATTATAAAGGGTGTCTTGGGGATTGGAGGTCATTTCTTCAGAAAGCAGGATAGGTGATGATGCCATGACCGAAGTAATCTGGGCAGACACCAGGATTATGAAACTAAATAACATAATAGCAGCGGTCAAAAACACCCAGGGCGCAAATCTATATGTTTTCATTTTCTCCTCCTCAGAATAAGCTACGGTTGAGCTGCCATTTCAATGATCATTTGCTGCATGTGCTCGAAATGCGAGCCCTTCCAGTAGATCTGGTTGCAGGATGGGCAGATGTGGAACTCATCATAGTATCTCTTGGTCAGCGGCTCCAGGCGTTCAATTACATCCTGCTTGCTCACTACCAATAGAGGGCTGTTGCAGCGCAGGCAGCGCTGAAAAGGCCTCACCTGCCCAAACAGGTTGAACCGCCTCAGCACCTCCGCAGCTTGAAGGCGCGGGTCCGTTTGGTGGATGCAATATCCACGCCTGATTGCTTTGCGCATTAGCAACCGCCGGTCGCGCGTCAATAGCACCCGTTCCTCCTGACTCGAGACTTGGGCTAGCTCGTCATCCTGGTAATCGTTTTGGTATAGGCTGTCGAACCCCAACATGCGCAGGTAGGTTGCCAACTGCCCCAGGTGATTATCGAGGATAAAGCATGGCTTGTCAGGTAGTGGAGTGTTGGAGGGGTAAACCGTCACCCGGTCCCCGTCCCGCAAATGGCTGGCAGAATCCACTATTTGACCGTTAACCAGCACCCGATCGAACTCCGTGTGGGGCACGCCGATCGATTCGATCAGATGCTTGAGGGTCTGGTGGTCTTCGAAGTCCAGGCTGAACGCGATATTTTTACGATCATGGGGCAGGAAATCGTTCAGCTCATCAATGAAGGTGAAAGTTGCTTCGGTCAGGCGTGATTTTGGGTTCAAGTCTTTCCTAGATTAGTTTGAGGCGCAGTGCCGACCAGTCTTCATCGATGGAGATCATCGCCACGCCCTCCAAACGAATGGTGTGTGCGTACGTGTTAATCGTGTCGCGGTTGATGTCGGTTTTTACCTTGGATGTACCCTTGTGATATGTCACCCAGATTATCCCCTTTGGAGCTAATAGCTGCTTCAGTCGCGGCAGCTGTTCTATCAATTCAGCCCGGTTTGTGACGAACACCTGGATGACCTCCACTAGGCAGCTCGAATCACTCAGGATGATGGTCCCCTCTGGGAGCTCACCCATTTGGGCCAAATATCCCGCGGGTGGGTCAATCAGCAGGAACTTATTACCAGGTTTGATGAATAGTTTTTGGGCTATCGATTTATCAG
>JBAPSY010000009.1:0-1670 GCA_049281855.1 Anaerolineales bacterium | reverse complement strand
ATTGGTTCTTTATAATCCCAATTATCTTCCTACCGATTTATATCATTCCATGGAAAATGAGCCATGAACCTCAAAAATTATCATTTGGAACTTAGTGTAATCATTCCTGCACGAAATGAAGCTGAAAATCTCTTATATTTATTACCACAAGTCCATCAAGTACTTACTAATTTAAAAATCAGTTATGAAATTATCATCGTTGACGAAGACGCCAATCAGGAAACTTACGCAATTGTAAAAAAGAACTCAGCAAAACTAATAATACCTAATAGCAAAGGATATGGAGTTGCACTGCAAGCAGGATTCCAGGAAGCATATGGTGCTTACATTGTGACAATGGATGCTGATCTATCTCACTCCCCTGAATTTTTAACTGCATTATGGAATGCACGGCAAAATTCTGACATTATCATAGCGTCACGATACGCAAAGGGAGGAAGAGCTATAATGCCACGGTCTCGTCTTGCGCTTAGTAAAATCCTTAATCTCGTATTTAGCCGTGGTCTGGATTTAAGAATTAGAGACATGTCGAGTGGTTATCGGTTATATAAAGCTTCAATATTAAAAAGAAGAAGATTAGAAAGTCAGGATTTTAATATTCTACAAGAATTGCTTGTATCCGCTCTGGTTGAAGGTTTTAGTGTTCTAGAAATACCATTTACTTACCAACCACGCCAGCATGGAACATCTCACGCAAGAATATTTAAGTTCGGCATAAAATACCTTCAAACCTTTAGCAAACTATGGAAAATACGCAATTCCATTGCAAGCGCAGACTATGATGCCCGTGCTTTTGATACATTTATGCCACCGCAGAGATATTGGCAACGTCAACGGTATAAATATATTACTAATCTGATCCAAAATGGAGATAATTGTCTTGATGTGGGTTGCGGATCTAGCAGAATCTTAGGCGCTTTGCCTGATGGAAGCATTGGATTAGACATCCAAATGCGAAAATTACGTTACTCCCGGTGTTATCACAAAATATATGTTAACAGTTCAGCCACTTCATTGCCAATCACAAGTGAATCCATGAAATGTATTATCTGTTCAGAGGTAGTCGAGCACATTCCAGGTCGATTTGTGTTTTCAGAGTTGGATCGTGTCCTAAGCCCAAATGGCCTTCTCATACTCGGGACACCAGATTATAGTAAATGGGAATGGATCGTGATTGAGAAGTTGTATAAACTGATCTTACCACAAGCGTATGCAGATGAGCATATCACCCACTACACTTATCGAGAAATAATTGATGAATTTGTATCGAAAAGAGGGTATACCATAGAGAAATTCCATTATATTTTGCGTAGTGAATTAATTATCAGTCTCAGAAAACCAATACGCATTAATTAGTATGAGATATTATGATCAGTTAGCTTCCATCCGGCTGCTTACAGTAATATTGACTTGTCATTTAATTATATATAAGCAATCTTCAAAAATTATCTTATGTATTATTTTGTGAGCGTGCTTATACCAATGCGGATTGGTCATGTATTATAAATTGCTTTACTGGAACCAATTCCCCTTAATTTATGTATTTGGATGCTGAGGGTCTATCTGCGCACGTATATCAAGGTAGAGAGATCTTGGAACAGCATATCCCATTCATCGGATTCCTGAACTGCGCGTATTAATGCAGGCTGTTCCACTGGGCTCAGCATCAG
>JBAPSY010000008.1:0-3302 GCA_049281855.1 Anaerolineales bacterium | reverse complement strand
ACTACGAGCACATGACCGCTCGCCAGATCCTCGGCTACACGGCGCACTTCTTCTACCGCGGGCCGAAAGACCTGCTCGAAGCACGCGTGCAGGAAATGCTCGAGCTGGTAGGCCTGGAGGACAAGGCTGACCGGCCGATGGGTGGCTTCTCGGGCGGTGAGCGTCAGCGCCTGGGCATCGCCCAGGCCCAGGTGAACTATCCTGACCTGCTGATCCTGGACGAGCCAGCGGCTTCGCTCGACCCGATGGGCCGCCACGATGTGCTGGCTATCATGGAAAAGCTGCGCAAGTACACCACCATCTTTTACTCGACGCACATCCTCGAAGACGTGCAGCGAGTGAGTGATACGGTGGCCATCCTGAACCGGGGCATGCTGATCGCCGAAGCTCCCATTAGCGAGCTTTTGGCAGGCGATGGCGGCTCTTCCATTTATTCCATCACCCTGAAGAGCGAGGCGGAAGCAGCCATCGCCGATGCCCGAGGCCGCGTGACCGGCCAGCCCTGGGTGCAACACCTGAGTATGATGGCGGAAGATGGCCAGATTGACTGGCAGGTCAGTGTGACCGATGATGCCGCGGCTGAAGACCAGCTCCTGCGGCTGATCCTCGAAGACCACAGCCTCACCGTGAAACACTTTGGACGCAAGACGTATAACTTGGAAGACGTATTCCTGGAATTAGTTGGAAAGGAGAATTCGAAATGACCGTTCAAACACATCCTCAAGTAACCCGTGATCTCCGCCTGGCCACCCGCCAGGGTTTACTGCCCGCCAGGGGTGGCGGCTGGCTGGCAGGGTTTGGCAACATGTTTGCCAAAGAGCTGGGCGAATGGTTCCGTACCCGCCGCTGGTTGTGGCAGTTTTTGATCTGGCTGATCATCATTAATGGGTTTGTCGGCTTCATGCTATACGTCATACCGATGCTCGAAGCCAAAGGGTTACAGACAGTCGGGTTAGGGGAGTTAGCAATGATCCCCCCCGAATCCTTGGGCTTTTATTGGGCTTTTGGCCTGGCGGTGTTGTTCGGCATTATTGGCGTGATCATCCTGGCCCAGGATGAGATCATCCAGGAAAGGCAGTCGGGGACGGCGGCCTGGATCCTATCCAAGCCTGCGGCACGCTCGGTTTTCATCCTGACCAAGCTGCTTTCCAACCTCTTGGGCGCGCTGATCTTTATCGTCGTATTGCCTGGGCTGGTCACGCTGGGCGAGACTTACCTGGCGGTACACAAGGTGGTATCTCTGATGTCCTTTCTGGCAGGGACAGGGGTGGTCTGGCTGGCTCTGGCTTGCTACATCAGCCTGGTAATAATGCTGGGCGTCCTGTTTGGGTCGCGCGGACCGGTGTTAGGGATTGCTCTCGGAACCATGTTCGGCGGCAGGATGATCGCCGGCATCTTCCCACCAATCGCTTATGTCTTGCCGGTGACTATGGATGGGATTGCCCAGGCGGTAGTGTTGGGAATGCCCTTGCCGGTTATGCTGGTCTCGCAAGTGATTTCCACAGCCGTCTTGACCATCGTGTTCACCCTGGTGGCGCTGTGGCGCTTCCAGAAGATCGAGTTGTAGGCCTGACAAGACGTTTATCTATTCATCCTCCTCGCCCTCGAAGCGAACGAGGGCGAGGAGTTCTAGGAGGAAAAAATGACTACTGTAATTTCAATCAACCAGCTCACCCGCCATTTCAAGGAAACGGTTGCCGTAGACAATCTATCGCTCGAAGTGCAGGCAGGCGAGATCTTCGGCTTTCTGGGTCACAACGGCGCTGGCAAGACCACCACGGTGCGTCTGCTCAACGGTGTGATCGACTCGACCTCGGGCAGCATGCGCGTGCTCGGCCTCGACCCGCAGGTGGATGGTCCGGCATTGCGCGCCCGCACCGGTGTGCTGACCGAAACCCCCTCCCTGGACGAGCGCTTGACCGCTTGGGATAACCTGAGCATTTACGCTGACCTATATGGAGTACCCAGGGCGGATATGAAAGCGCGGATCCATGAATTGTTGACCGAGTTTGACCTGACAGACCGTGCCAATGAGAAAGTCGGCGGCTATAGTAAGGGAATGAAGCAGCGCCTGGCTCTGGCGCGTGCCCTGCTGCACAAGCCGGAGCTGCTTTTCCTGGATGAAGCCACCTCCGGGCTTGACCCGGTCTCCGCCCATCATGTGAATGAGTTGATCGAACGCATGGCTCGCCGGGAAGGTTGCACGGTATTCATGTGCACCCATAACCTGGTGGAAGCTCAAAGGCTATGCGACCGGGTGGCAATCCTGGAGCACGGGCGGCTGGTGGCATTAGGTACGCCAGCCGGGCTGACCAACCAATACGTTCGACGCCTAGATGTTGAAATGGAAATCTCCGCAGAACAAATCGAGACTGCCCTCGGGGTACTACGCAGCTTGCCCCAGCTTGTGCTGGGTGAACCAGCTAAACCAAACGGTGCCTTAGTGGTCACTATCAATAAGCATGAATCCATCCCAGATGTGTTGGCTGCTCTGGTGCAGAACCATATCCGTGTTTACCGTATGGCTCCCCAGGAAGCCAACCTGGAACAGGTTTACTTTACTTTACATGAGGAAAGGGAAGGTGTGTAATGAACTACCGCGCTATTTTTGCTATTGTTCGAAAGGACCTGAAGGTAGCCAGCCAAAACAAAGGCGTGATGGTGCCAATCATCGTCCTTACCGTTGTATTCTTTGTCTTGTTACCCTGGCTGACTAGATTATTACCTTTAGTAGAGAATATGGCAGGAGATTCGCTCAACGATATCGAGAAACTGCTCACACGCATGCCAGGTGGTTTACAACAAGATTTTTCCGGGCTGAGTCTTGCTCAGGCCATGACTGTATATGTCCTCAAGTATATGCTGGCGCCCATGTTCCTGATGCTCCCAATCCTGGTTGCCTCAGTGATCGCTGCGGATAGTTTTGCCGGCGAAAAAGAGCGCAAGACACTAGAAGCGCTGCTCTACACGCCGACCACCAACCGGGAACTGTTTATTGCCAAGCTGCTCTCCGGCTGGCTGGCAGCCATTGCAGTCGCTTTGGTCGGATTTGTGCTGTACATCGTGATGGCCAATGCGGCTGCCTGGTCTCAGCTGCACCGCATCTTCTTCCCAAACGCCATGTGGCTGGTGTTGATCCTTTGGGTGGTACCTGCAATCGCAGGACTGGGTGTGGGTGCAATGGTGCTGGCATCGTCGCGGGCACAAGGATTCCAGGATGCCAACCAGCTCGGTGGCCTGGTGATACTGCCAGTGGTGGCATTGTTCTATCTGCAAGTGGCCGGTGTGATGTACTTCAATGT
>JBAPSY010000007.1:0-1825 GCA_049281855.1 Anaerolineales bacterium | reverse complement strand
GGCCTCGATCCGGAAGAGCGGGTACGGTTTCGTGGTCTGATCGCCGAGTTGTCTGGTGAGCGCATTGTGATCCTCTCGACCCATATCGTCTCCGATGTAGAGGCGACAGCGACCTCGATTGCCATCATCAACCAGGGACAACTGGTCATCCATGACTTACCCGAGAGATTGTTGCAGGAAGTGGAAGGCAAAGTCTGGATGTGGATGGCGACCAGCCAGGAGCTGACCACCCTTAAGCAGCAATTCCTGATCAGCAGCACAGCCAGGCGCACAGATGGTGTTCATGTGCGCGTGGTGTCTGAGCAAAAGCCCAATGGTGACGCCCAATCCGTCCCAGCAACTTTGGAAGATGCCTATCTTTATTATGTCCGGTCATCCAGATTGGATGGAACAACATGAACATGCTACGCACCATCTTCCATTTGATGCGCGCTGATTTCCTGGAGCGCACCCGCAGTTATCGGTTCGTTGTCACACTGCTGGTCATCGTTTTCTTTACCTATTTTTTTGTTCCCGCTCTGGATGCACCATTGTATGGGACGCTTTACATGAAATACCGGGGTGTATACAGCTCGGCCTGGATCGGCGCCTTGGCAATGCTGCTGATGAGTGAATATCTGCAGATCTTTGGATTTTATCTAGTCAAAGGTCCAATTAAGCGTGACCAACGTACCGGAGTCGGCGAGATCATAGCAGCTACGCCCATCCGCAAGTGCTACTACACCTTGGGAAAATGGCTGAGCCATTACGCTTTTTTTGCCGCTATGCTGGGGGTCATCATCGTCACCCTGGTGATTTTGCAGTTCTTGCGAGGTGAAGATATGCATCTCAATCTCTGGGCGTTGGCCTCGCCTCTCTTGGTCCTCTTGCTCCCAGCCCTTGCCATTGTGTCGGCGTTGGCAGTTTTGTTCGAGAACATTAACTGGCTGAGCGGCATCGTGGGCAATCTCGTCTACTTATTCCTGGTTTATCCAGCGATTGCATTGCCATTAGGGATGAACGGGGCGGCTTTGTTGTGGCCTAGCGTATATCGTTCCTGTTCCGCTGCCTTTCCGGATTGCAGCCAGCGCTTTTTGACTGACATAAGCAATACGCCGCTGGTCTACATTCCAACCTTTGTTTACGCAGGAATGCAGTGGACAGCAGATATTGTGGTGGGGCGCCTGCTCTTTATCTTTGTAGCGGTAGGCATTGTCCTCTTTGCTTCCCTTTTCTTTCACCGTTTTGATCCAGCCAAGATCCGATCGAATTGGTTGGATAATATTCTTTTTCAGCTAAAACAAGCAGTGACTGGATTTGTGACACGGCCAGCCTCTACGTCGGAGCCAGAGCCACTCGCCCTTGCAGTTCATATGGAACCGATGCATTTGACGCCATTTTCAACCACTGTCCCTCGCTGGGACTTTCTGCGCCGGTATGGTCAGTTACTGGCGGCTGAATGGAAGCTGGCATTTAGAGATGTGCGCTGGTGGTGGTATCTCGGAGCGTTTGGGTTAATTGTCGGCTCGCTATTCGCGCCCTTGCAGATATCCCAGATGGGACTGCTTCCAGTAGCCTGGATCTGGCCTTTGAACGTGTGGTCTGGGATGGGTACTCGGGAAGTGCGCCGGCACACGGAGTCGCTTGTATTGAGTGGACCTTATCCTTTGCGCCGTCAGTTCGTTGCCCTATGGGGTGTAGGTGTTTTGGTCGCATTAATTATGGCGGCAGGTGTGATTCTACGGCTCATTCTGGCAGGTGCATGGGGATCCCTGACGGCCTTGAGTGTCGGCGCTGTGTTTGTCCCCACCTTAGCACTGGCAATGGGCTGCTGGAGCGGTACGAA
>JBAPSY010000006.1:0-18417 GCA_049281855.1 Anaerolineales bacterium | reverse complement strand
CGCCGGGGTGCAGGCGGTGCTACTCGCCCCCGGTTGTGCAGATGCCTGGGCTCCCAAGGTTCTGCGCGCCGGGATGGGGGCTCATTTTCACCTGCCCATCCACTCCTTGGGTTGGCAGGAAATCAAGTGTATCCTTAAAGAGCCTTCTCACCGCTTGCAAGTATGTTTGGCCGATTCTTCAGCAGGCACCCCTTACACTCAGGTGGATTTTCGCGCTCCCCTGGCGCTCATCGTTGGTGGGGAGGCAGCAGGGGCTGGGTCCGAGTCGGCCTACCTGGCTGAGAGACGTGTGCATATCCCCATGCCGGGTGGCAGCGAGAGCCTAAATGCGGGTATCGCCGCGAGCATCCTGCTCTTCGAAGCCGTGCGGCAACGCACAATGTAAAAAGCCTAATTAAATTATGCTACAATAAGGGCACGATGGATGCCCAAAATCAGTCCTTTCACCTTGAGCGTAACCCCAAGACGCATGCCGAACACAAGCGGGAAGTCTTCTGGCAGATCACCCTGCCCTTGTTGATTGGCATCTTATTGTTGCTGGCTGCTGTTGCTGCCATCATTCTCTCAGCGACCCAGCCTGTGACTGATTTGGGGCGTTGGGCGGATGTTTCGCTAATATGGGTGATCCTGCCGTCCCTTTTTTTTGCCCTGATCCTTCTAATCATCCTGATTGGTTTTGTTTACCTGATCAGCTATTTATTGCGATTGATTCCACGTTACGCCCTTATCGTACAGCATTACTTTGAGCTGGCCAAGAATAAAGTCAGCCTGCTTACCAATTTGAGCATTGAACCTATTTTTAGAATGCGCAGCATCTGGGCTGCTGTGCGCTATGCGGCTACATTGGGTAGGAAACAAAAGGATGAGTAGTAACTGAGTGAGGGGCTGGAATTGAGCAGTTCCATTGAGATCAACAGGGTTCATGAAAGGAATTAATCCATGGGCAGACAAGAAAACAAGGTCTTCGAACAAAATGAGATGGTTGAGATGGACACCTCCTGGGCGGGGAAGGTCTTGGTGATTGGGGCATTGGTTGGAGCGCTGACGGGTTTGGGTGCAGCCTATTTGCTGATCCAAAGAGCCAAACGGAGAGCTGAGCCTCCCAACCTCAACGCCTCCGAAGGTATCAAATTAGGGCTGCTAGTCTTCGGTTTGCTGCGCCAGGTAGCCATGCTGGGCGGTGGTGACGAAAAATAGAACGGTTGTTGTGAGCGATACATCCCATAAGCAAGTGGTTTATGGGATGTTTTTTATTAACCCACTTGACAGGGGAGTTTCACCTGATTAAAATATGAACGAACGTTCGTTTATATCCGGTGAGGAATTACGCATGACCGTTTCATCTCCAACGCGTGGCGAACACACCCGCACCGCCATCTTGCAGGCGGCGCATGACCTGTTCATCAAGCAGGGTTACCATGGCACTTCCATGCGCCAGATTGCCCAGCAAGCCAGCCTCGCCCTTGGAGGCGTGTATAATCATTTTGCCAGTAAGGAGCAGGTCTTCGAAGCAGTGTTTCTGTCCTTCCATCCCTATCATGAGGTCTTTCCCCTGATCGCAGCTGCCCAGGGTGCCACCCTTGAGCAGCTGGTGCAGGATGCCATCCGGCGCATGGTGCAGGCCGTCGAAGGGCGCCCAGATTTCATGAACCTGATGTTTATCGAAATGGTTGAGTTTAAGAGCGTTCATGCCCGCCAGCTATTCGCTACCCTTTTTCCGCAGGGCATGCAGATCATGCAGCATTTGGTTGGATCTTATCCTGAACAAATCCGCTCCATTCCCAGCCCCATGGTGGTGCGCACTTTTTTGGGCTTGTTCTTTGGATATTACCTCACCGAAATAGCGTTCTCTCCGGCTGCCCCACCCGAATTTCGGGAGAATGCCATCCAGCATTTTGTGGATATTTATCTGCACGGCATTCTTGCACTTTCAGACATAAAATAAGCATTTGATGGATCTTTGATAGGAAATCCTATGTTCAACTCCCGACTTCGCTCCCTCATTCGCAAAGAATTCATCCAGATCCGGCGCGACAGACGCACCCTTATCCTGGTGCTGGTTATCCCCATTATGCAGCTTTTTCTGCTGGGATATGCCGCCACCAATGACGTGCGCAACGTGCCGTTAGCGGTTTATGACCAGGACCGCGGATCTGAAGCACGCACCTTATTGGATGCCTACCGTGCTGCGGATTACTTCACGATATCCTATGAGGCCAGCTCTGAAGCCGAGCTGCGTGACCTGCTCGATAGCGGCCAGGCACGCGCCGGGATGATCATTCCTCCGGGATATAGTGATGATATCCAGGGCGGGCAGCCGGCTCACGTCGTGTTCGTCCTGGATGGCTCTGACCCAACCGTTGCCTCCACTGCACTTTCCGCCGCTCAATTGATCGGGCAAGCCCACTCCACCCAGATCCTGGAATCGCGCTTATTGCGACGCGGCCAGGCAGCTGTCATCCAACCTCCGGTTGAAGTGAGCACCACTGTGTGGTACAACCCCGACCTGATCAGCGCATACTTCATGATCCCGGGTGTCATCGGTATGATCCTGTTTGCCCTCACTTCGATCCTGACGGCCAGTGCCATCGTGCGCGAGCGTGAACGTGGCACTATTGAGCAGCTGATCGTGACCCCTATCCGCCCGTGGGAGCTGGTGGTCGGGAAATTGCTGCCTTACGTCATTCTGGCATTCCTGAATGCCTTCGAAGTCCTGGCAATTGGTCACTACTGGTTTGGGGTACCCATCCGCGGCAGCTTGTGGCTGATCGCGGGTGCCTCGTTCCTGTTCCTGCTCTCCAGCCTGGGCATTGGTTTGCTGGCTTCCACGATTGCCAACACGCAGCAGGAGGCCATGCTGACGGTTTGGATGTTGATGCTGCCCAGCATCTTCCTGGCAGGCTTCTTCTTCCCGCTGGAGGCGATGCCTAAAGTGCTACAGTGGATCTCGTACATTTTTCCACTGCGTTATTACCTGGTCATCATCCGCTCGCTGATGCTGAAAGGTGTCGGTATTTCAGCTTATCGAGTAGATTTGATTGCCCTGGCAATCTTCGGTATTGTCATTATGACCCTGGCAGCCTTGCGTTTTCGCAAGCGCCTTGATTAATGAATCCTGATTCAGGAGGTATCCATGAAAATTGTTCGCATTATCCTCGTCATCCTATTGATCGCCGCGATCGCCGTCGTCGCTTATTGGTATGTGACTACCCAAAAAACTACGCCGGTTACCAGCGCCTTGACAGGTTCAGGCACAGTCGAAACCACCGAGGTGGCTATTTCTCCTGAGGTGACCGGGCGGATTGTCGATGTCTCGGCCAGCGAAGGTGACTCGGTCAAAGCTGGCGATACCCTTTTTAAGCTTGACGATACGATGTTATCTGCGCAATTTAATCAAGCACAGACCAACCTGGCAGCAGCCCAGGCTGGTTTGGAGGCTGCCAAAACTGCCATGGCAGCCGCTCAAGCCAGCGTTACCACGGCCCAAGCCCAGTATGATCTGACGCTTGCCCAGGCGCGCTTGCAGGCACAAGCCGCCCGCAGTGCTGCCTGGAGCCAAACCGAGCCATCACTGTTCGACCAACCCGTCTGGTACTTCACACACACGGAAGAAATCACTGCAGCTCTGAAGGAAGTCAACGCTGCTGACGAGGCTTTGGCTACCGCCACGACGAATTTCAATTCTCTTATTTCAAGCGGCACATACACGAGTCTGACTGCCACTGAAACCCGTCTGGCGCAGGCTCAGACTGCTTTCCTGGACGCTACGGATGTGCTCGATCGAGCTCAAGCTCAGAATAATCGTTCCCTCCGAAACGTTGCTCAACAGGTCTACGATGCCTCCAAAGCGGAGCTAGATGCTGCCCAGCAGGCTTATGATGAGCTCCTCACCACCCAGGAGGCCAATGATATTTTGGAAGCGCGCGCCCACCTGGCGGTGGCCCAGGAACGCTATGATACTGCTGTAGATCGTTATAATGCGCTCCTGACCGGGGAAGATTCTCTTACCGTTAAAGCCGCCGCGGATTCTGTGGCTCAGGCTCAAGCCAATGTCACTGCGGCTGAATCGAAAGTCACCCAGGCGCAGACAGCAATTGACCAGGCTAATGCTGCGCTTAACCTGATCAACGTTCAATTGGGAAAACTGGCCATTACGGCACCTGTGGATGGAGTGATCTTGTCGCGCAATATCGAGCCGGGTGAAGTCGTGTTATCTGGTGCCACAGCCCTGACGTTGGGGCAGCTGGACCGTCTCACCATCACTGTCTACATTCTAGAGAATCGCTATGGGGAGGTCAAATTGGGTGATCATGCGAAAGTCAATGTGGATTCCTTCCCCAATCAGGCTTTCGAGGCCACCGTCACGCGTATTGCAGACCAGGCCGAATTTACCCCACGCAATGTGCAGACGGCTGAAGGACGGCAAACTACTGTCTTTGCGGTAGAGCTTTCGGTCCAGAACCCAGCTGGGCTGCTCAAGCCTGGCATGCCCGCGGATGTCACATTCGGTCAACCTTAATTTAAATTTTGATTCAAGTTTAAGCCCATGTCTCACATCCTGGTTTCTCACCTTTCCAAATCATTTGGCAGCACCCACGCTGTGGATGACATCAGCCTGCGGGTTGAGGCGGGTGAGATTTACGGGCTGATCGGCCCGGATGGTGCCGGTAAGACCACCACCATGCGTTTGCTGTGTGGTGCCCTGCAGCCCGACCAGCTCAAAGGCACTTCAGAGCCGGTTATCCAGATTGCGGGTCTGGACATGCTGAAGCAGACGGACCCAGCCCGGGCACAGCTCGGCTACCTGCCGCAGCGCTTCTCAATGTATGAGGATTTGACTGTTTTGGAGAACCTGCGCTTCTTTGCTGAAGTTCGCGGTCTCTCCGAATCGTTCTGGCAACCGCGCTGTATGCAAATCCTGGAGTTCGTTGGTTTGGCTGGCTTTATCAATCGCCGCGCTGGGCAGCTTTCAGGCGGTATGCGCCAGAAGCTCGGGTTGGCGGTTGCTCTGGTGCACTCTCCCACAGTGCTCCTGCTGGATGAACCTACCACAGGGGTGGACCCCGTCACACGCCAGGACTTCTGGCAGCTCATCATCCGTCTGGTTGCGGAGGAAGGTGTAGCGGTTCTGGTCAGCACCCCCTATATGGATGAAGCGGGGCGCTGTGCCCGGGTGGGTTTTATGCGTGTGGGGAAAATCCTGCTCGAAGGGAAACCCGATGAGCTGCGTGCGAGATTAAATGGTCGCATCCTCGAGGTACACGGAGAGCCGCTTCCACTGCTTCGTGACTTGGCGCGTAAGGATGAGAATGTGGAAGACGCACAGATGTTTGGCGACCGCCTGCACTTACGCGTTCATCCGGGCTCAGCCCAGCATGTGATTGATCACCTGAAGGCAGCCATCCCCAGACAAGGGGGCAAGCTCACCCAGCTGCGATCCATCACACCTCAATTGGAGGACGTTTTCATCGACTTATTGGAAGATCAGCAAGCTAAAACCCCTCAGCAAGGGGGAAGATAAACTATGCCCGAAGAAGTCATTCTCGCTCATAACCTCACCAAACGCTTCGATAGCTTCACGGCGGTGGATCATATATCCTTTAGCGTTAACGCAGGTGAGGTGGTGGGTTACCTGGGACCCAACGGCTCGGGGAAAACCACTACCATCCGCATGTTATTAGGCTTATTGCTCCCGAGCGAGGGTGAAGCCACCGTCTTGGGTTATGACATTGTGCGACAATCCGAGCGGGTGCGTGAACGGGTGGGATATATGTCTCAAAAGTTTGCCCTTTATCACGACCTCACAGTGGGGGAGAACCTGGCTTTTTACGCTGGAGTTTATGGCGTCAGGGAGCGGGCACGGTTGGAGGAAGTGCTGGATTTAATCGGTTTACGCAGCCTGCAAGCCGAGCGTGTCAGCGATCTTTCCACCGGTTGGAAGCAGCGCCTGGCACTTGGCACCGCCATCGTTCATCAGCCGCGATTGCTTTTCCTGGACGAGCCCACCAGTGGTGTTGATCCAACTGCCAGGCGTGCCTTTTGGGATTTGATCTACACCGTGGTCGCACAAGGGGTGACCGCCCTGGTGACCACCCATTATATGGATGAGGCGGAATACTGCGGTCGGGTTGGGATCATGCGGGATGGGAAGCTGCTCGCCATGGACAGCCCCTCACAGCTCAAACACCATGCTTTGCCTGGGCTTGCCTGGGATGTGTTTGCTCGCCCCGTCTTGCCTGCCCTGTCTGCTCTGGAGAAATGTCCTGGTGTATTGCGGGCAGGTCTCACGGCAGATCATCTGCGTGCCATCACACCGGCAAATATGAATGCTCATACCATTCGGGCATGCTTAACGGAAGCTGGTATCCAGGTCGAGCGCCTCGAGCCTGTCGAACCGACCCTGGAAGATGTATTTCTGGCTTTGGCTGATACGGATCTCACCCCTTCGCATGGCGCCATGCCTGCAAAATAAGAACAGGTTGCATTTCCCCTCCATAATTTATCTAGAAAATTAAATATTACTTACAATAATTCAATATTTATCTTGAAATAATTCAAATTATTATTGACAAATATCAATTATTGTGTATAATATTCACTAGGAACATACAGCGCAAGATAACCAAAGGAGGCTGCTATGGTTAACCTAGAGAATGAAGCAATTCAAATCCATCAAGAGGTGATTCGCCGTGAAACCAGTTTGCAACGAGCCCTCAGGCAATCTGGAATGGTCAATCCAACATTGTTTGATCGCGCCTTACCCGCTTTTGGTGAGACACTGATCCGTGTTGGTACCAGGCTAAAGGAACATACATATCACCAACTGACTTCTGAAGAAGCCTCAGTGCCGACTTTCCTGATCATGTTATGACCAGGTTACCATTACTTAACTTTTCACTACCCTATCGAGATCGAATGTTTGGAGGCGACCCTGAATGAACACCTTACCCACCCGATGCCCTCTTTGCGGCGGAGAAATTACCGTCACTCGCATATATTGCCAGGACTGTGATACCACCATTGAAGGGCGCTTTACCGGCGGTCCATTCTCACAGCTCACCCAAGACCAGCTCTCTTTCGTCGAGACGTTCATCCGCTGCGAAGGCAAAATCACACGGATGGAGGTCGAGCTGGATCTTTCTTATCCCACCATTCGCAACCGATTGCAAGAGGTCGTCCGAGCTCTGGGGTACGAGCCGGGCGGCGAAGAGCCAATCACGGGTCTGAGCGATACTGAACGACAACGTATTTTGGAAGACCTGGATCAAGGTGTGATCAGTGCTGCAGAAGCCATGCGCTTATTGCAGGAAAGTGAGAAGTAAATATGGACAAGCAATTCATTACCACCGGTGCCGCTCCCCGCATTCGGCTGGATATCAGTGGTGACCTGCGCCTTAAAGGGCAGGATGCTAACGAAGTGGTGGCAAAAGCGGAGACTCCCGAAGCTCTTGCCATTGAAGGTCAGGAAGACCAGGTTGTTATTCGCTGCACTAGCAGTTGCAGTGTCCGTGTACCGCGAGCCGCAGTCATCCAGGTGCAAGCTGCTCATGGGGATGCGACGATCAAAGCATTGGACGGAGAATTGACCATTGACACTGTGGATGGAGATCTCGAGCTGCGCAACGTGGGGGTAACCAAACTTGGCAAGCTGAATGGTGACCTGTCTGCCAAGAATGTGGATGGTGACCTCAGCATCGATACGGTAAATGGTGATGTTAATGCTCGTGGCATGCAGGGGGATTTCACCGTCACCGGCAGTGTGAGGGGGAACCTCAGTCTCAGCGATATCGGTGGGAGCGCGCAAGCGATCGCCAATGGAAACATCATGCTGCGCTTGGACCCCTCCCCAGGGCATCAATTTAATTTTACCTGCCGTGGCAACCTGTTTTGCCGCTTATCCGCTGAGGCAAGCGTGGAGATAAGCGTGCCGAAGGCATCCCAGGTGATGGTCGATCTGCCGGGCATCCATGCTTCCGCACCGGTGCAAACCCCTTATGCGCTCACTTTGGGAGAGGGCGATGCGAAGCTTATCCTGTCTGCGGATGGAAATGTCGTCCTGGATACCCATGCCCCCGATTGGGATATGGAGGATTTCGATATTGACGTAGGCAGCGAAGTAAATGGCATGGCGGATGCGGTTAGCCAGCAGATTAGTCAACAAGTCGAATCACACGTACGCATGATCGAAGACCAGCTGAATGCCCAGCTCTCCAGTCTTTCCATGCGCTTGAGTGCTGCAAAGTTAAGTGAGGATCAAGCCCGTCGGATTGAAGTTCGCGCCCGTGAAGCCAGTGAGCGTGCCACTGAACGAGCCCAAGAGCGGATTCGTCGTGCGCAGGAAAAACTAAACTATAAACTGGCGGCAGCGCAGCGTAAGATCGAGTTTAAGGCTCAAGCTCGCGAGCGCGCCTCACGCCATGGGCATCACACCTGGAGCTTCGGCATCCCCACACCACCAACCCCGCCCACGCCTCCCGGTGAACCGGTTAGTGAGGATGAGCGCCTGATGATTTTACACATGCTGGAAGAGAAGAAAATATCCATGGAGGAAGCCGAGGAATTGCTATCGGCGTTGGAAGGCAAGGAATAAAAGGTTAGTTTCACTCGCCTGTATAGTCGTGTGTTCTGCTAAATCCTATAGTGAAAGGTGAACTGTAAGTATGACCAACGAAACTGAACGTCTTCAAATCCTTGAAATGATTGAGAAAGGTGTCATCACCGCCTCAGAGGGCGTCAGGCTGCTCAATTCCCTCCAGGGTGAGCCGGGTGAGGCTTCCATTCCGCTGATCAGCCCCGCCGCCTCAACAACAGCTGAATCACCCAAAGCTATCCCTACGCCAGAGGTCATAGAAGAAGCACCTGCATCTGGATCTACAACTTCCTCTACCCCATTTGAATTTGATTCAGGGATCAAGAAGTGGCGCCGGTGGTGGTGGATTCCGCTGACCATCGGCATTGGAATCACCGTGATCAGCGGTCTGCTCATGTTCCTGGCTTATCAAAAAAGTGGATTTGGTTTCTGGTTCGCCTGTCTGTGGTTCCCTTTGTTACTCGGGATAATTGTCATCAGCCTGGCAGCTGCCAGTCGGACCACGCGCTGGCTGCATATCAGGGTACAACAGGAGCCCGGTGAGTGGCCACAAACGATCGCCATCAGCCTACCTGTACCCATTCGTTTCGTCGCCTGGATATTGCGTATTTTTGGACCCCATATTCCCCATATGGATAAAACCAGCCTGGATGAGGTCATCCTTGCCTTGGATAAAACTTCACCTGACCAGCCTTTCTATGTGAAGGTGGACGAGGGTGAGTCAGGTGAAAAAGTCGAAGTATATATTGGATAAACGCGATGTTGGTTCACCAGGGTGATACCTATCTCACCCGTGCAAGCTAGAAATCATTTGGAGGTCTCTATGGCAACAACAGAAGAACGGATGCGAATTTTACGAATGATCCAGGAAGGCAAGATAACCGCCGAGGAAGGTGCCAAACTGCTGGCAGCATTGCGCGAGAGTCGTAAGGACCCCCGCGTGGTTATTGCAACCAGCCGGGTGGGGAAAGGCATGCTGCGTGTGCGCGTCACAGATATGATTACAGGCAAAGCCAAGGTCAGTGTTAACCTGCCTCTGGGCCTGGTGGATGCCGGGATGAGCATCGCCAGTCAGTATGCACCGGATGTTAACTTTGCTCAAATCGCCGACGCCATTCGATCTGGACAGGTGGAAGGGAAGATCGTGGATGTGGTGGACGAGGAAGACGGCGAGCACATTGAAGTGTTCATCGATTAAGCCTGAACTATTGCGCTTCAATAAGAATTTATTTGGAGGTTTTTATGTCGGACGAAACCATTGAAAAAACATTTCAGGTTACCGCACCAGCCCACCTGACCATTACCAATATCCGCGGCTCAATCACCGTTCAGCCTGGAGAGGCGGGTGTGATCGAGGTCAAAGCTGTCAAGCATGATAATTTTGACAGCGGCAGGTATATGGTGGAAATGACTCAAGATTCGGATGGCAGTGTGCGGGTCGAAACCCGTTCCAATGAAGCCTTATTTGGTTTCCTTTCCCACCCACCCAAGGTGGAATATACCGTGCGTGTGTCTCAGGATATCCATCTGGATGCGTCATGCGTCAGCAGCACGCTCAACGTGAGCGGACTGGAAGGCGTTTTCAAATTAAAGACGATCAGTGGAGATATCGAGCTGGCTGACTTAACCGGTCCATTCAAGCTCAATGCGGTGAGTGGGGATATAACGGGATCGAAACTGGCTGGCATACTTGATATGAGGACCGTATCAGGCAGGGTGCGCTTGGTTGAGTCTGCCTTCCCCAATGCGGATGCATCCACCGTCAGTGGTGATTTGATTCTGCAAACGCCAATCTCAGATGGTCCATACCTATTCAGCTCAGTTTCAGGTTCTGTTCGGATGATTGTGCCTGCAGACACTCATTGTAATGTAGAGCTTAATAGCGTCAGCGGCAGCATACGGTCTTCATTGCCAGCCACTACCACCAGTATGGGTCATGGAATGAAAGTGACTCAGGTGCAAAGCGGCGGGGCTGCTGTTCGCCTCAAGAGCGTCTCAGGCGGAGTGTCAATCGAGACGGAGGGTGTACCTGCCTCCACTATTCCGGTCACACCTGTAGATCCTGCAGCTCCTGTGCCGCCCACACCCGCATCTCAGCCCATCCCACCTGCACCTGCTCCCCTCAGCACGGCTGAAATCCTCCAGCGCATCGAGCGTGGTGAGATGACGGTAGATGAAGCCATCAAGCTGATGAAGGATCAATCTTAAGCGCATACATTTCTGGATTTCTGGGCGCCCCGTGAAAGCCCTTCGTTGGCGCTTGTAACGTGTATAATTCCCGTTTACCGTCATGAACGCGTCGCAGACTTCATCAAATCGCCCCACCGGCATGTTCGGTTTTACCGTTGTCTGGATCGGCCAGATCTTCTCCCTGCTTGGCACCAGCATGACCGGCTTCGCCATGACCATCTGGGCATATGAAAAGACCAACTCCGCCACCGCCCTGGCGCTGGTAGGGTTCTTCTTCGTTGCGCCGATGCTCATCGCTTCGCCTTTCGCCGGTGCTCTGGTCGATCGTTCCAATCGCAAGATGATGATGATGCTAAGTGACATTGCCTCTGGTATTGCCACTTTTGTCATTCTCATCCTGTATACTACCGGTCACCTGCAGATCTGGCACCTGTACATCACCAGTGCCTTCCAGGGAGTCTTCCAATCCTTCCAGTGGCCTGCTTATTCTGCGGCCATCTCCACCATGATTCCCAAGCAGCATTATGGGCGAGCCAATGGTATGCTCTCACTGGCGGATACGGCCTCGAATATTTTTGCCCCCATCCTGGCTGGATCTTTGTTGGGTATCATCGGCGTCCCGGGCATCCTGCTGATTGACCTGGGCACGCTTACATTAGCCATCAGCGCCTTGCTGCTGGTGCATATCCCTCAGCCCAGAATCACGGAGGAGGGTCGTCAGGCAAAGGGAAATATCTTCAAAGAAGCGGTTTTCGGGTTTCGCTACATCCTCACCCGGCCTTCCCTGCTCGCCTTGCAGCTGGTCTTTCTCACCGGGAATTTCTTTATTGGTATTCCCAATGCAGTCCAGGCGGCTATGATCCTGGCTAATACAGGCAGTAACGAAAAAGCCCTTGCCTATGTGAACTCGGCTGGGGCAGTGGGGGGTGTATTGGGAGGACTGGTCATGAGTGCCTGGGGTGGTCCCAAGCGTCGGGTACATGGGGTGTTAATGGGTTGGTTTGTCGCCAGTTTGCTGGGTGGTGTGATGATGGGATTTGCCCGTAGCATACCTTTTTGGGCAGTTGCTGCATTTATGGGTGTGTTCTTTGTCCCCATCATCAACGGCTCCAACCAGGCCATCTGGCAAGCCAAGGTCCCGCCGGATCTTCAAGGACGGGTTTTTTCCATCCGCCGGCTGATTGCATGGTTTGTCAGCCCACTGGCCATGCTTGTAGCAGGTCCTATGGCCGATAAAGTGCTTGAGCCAGCCATGCGCAACCCTCAAAGTTTTTTGGCCTCCTCCATTGGTTGGGCGATTGGCACTGGACCTGGACGAGGCATGGCGTTGCTCTTTATTATCGGGGGTGCAGTGGCAGCGTTGATTGGGATCAGCGGTTACGCTTTTCGGATCTTGCGGGAAGCCGATACCCTGCTCCCAGACCATGACGAGATACCGTCCGCTCCCGCGCCGGAGGAGCGCCTGAGCCGCATGCAGGAATTGTTAGAAGAGCGCAATCACTGGGCCACTCAACCCGTAACTCCCGAGCGTGAGCTGGCGCTTAAGGCTATCTCGAATTCATTGCGTAAGCTTGGTCAGGGGGGCGTTTAAACCTCCCAAAGCTGCTTTGATTTTCTACCCCTGTTAATGAGACATCGCAGCTGATTAATTTAATTTCTTTTCCAATACAACGGATGCCATCGTATCGTCAGCATGAACGGTATCACCTTCATAATGAACGATCGTCCGCCAACCCATGTCAATCCAAAACCGGAGGGCTGGCCAATTTTTTAAGCACACCTTCAACCAAATTGCCTCATACTCGCCCAGCTGCTTAAATTGGTCCCATATTCCATAGGCAAGCTCAGAGCCATAGCGGTTCTTCTGGAAATGAGGATGGACCACAAACATGGATATCCAGACCCGGCGTGGCATGGGCGCATCATGGAACAGGTGAAAATAGCCGATGATATTCGTTCCGCCTCGCAAGAAGACGCTTTGCATTTTGAAGATATCTTTTGAAGTGTGATTGAGTCCCAGACTTTTCGAAACCAGCTGGATGAAAGCTTCCTCGGTTTCTTCGTAAAACGTATCATCCCACTCACCCAAATAGGAACAGGCGTTGAACACGTTTCGCAAATGCGGAACATCCTCCATGGTTGCATCCCGCATCACTAATCTTTCCGTCTCCCACCTTTCCGCCAATATCTTCATGCTCACATTCCTCTATTGCTGAAGCATTTTTTGGTTCGAATTTCCATAAAAGGCGCTTGCTTGATGCAGCGCGTTTTATTTTATCTTATAATGCTTAAAATAATCTGGTAGAAGATTTATCATTATTTAGAATCATAAAAAACGCGGTAAACATACCTCGGTAAAAGCCCCTCAGTCCATAAGTAATTGGCAGAAATTCAGTGGAATGTTCCACAACAATCGATGCAGATATCCCAACTGGTTTACACTTTGGATCCTATGACCTTACCCTCACCGATGGTGAATACCAGCAGGTAATTCTGGAAAGCGCATTCGAGGTGCTCGCACTACCAGTGATTTTCCTACCATTGATTGTGCGATGAGGATATGAAATAGGATTATATTTCCTTCAATGGGGCTGAACAAAATCTGGAAAATTCCCAACAAATAATTATCTGGCGTCCGGTAGTTACGAACGCCAGATGATTATTTCATCTATTGGTCTGCCAAATACGATGCACTGTTTACACTACAATAGCGCAGCCTGAAGATGGTTTATTTATTCCGGGCTACGTCCATCCGGCACCAGGCATATAACGCATCATAGACGTCAAACTGGTGAGCCAGGTTTTCGCTATCTTCCGGGAAGCGCAGGCTGAACCCGCTGGCAATGGCTTCCAGTCCCCGCGCAATCGGATCCTTGTCGATATCCTGGTCCAAATCCGCAGCGTGTACGATTTTCGCCAGTCGCAATAATCCAGGTTCTTTCAACCCATATTTCAAGATAATGGACTCGAATGAACACCGTCCGTCTGTATGCCCAAGCTCAACCCCCGGGGCATCAAAGGGAATGGCGCCCGTCTCTGCCACCACCTTCTCGATCTGTCTGGTGGGGACGAACAAAAAGTCTGCCTCGCTATCTACAAACCGGGTGATCAACCATGGGCAGGCCACGCGGTCAACATGTACGTGTGAACGGGTCACCCAAAGCATGGTGAACCTCCTCTCTTTTCTAGCAATTATACACTCCCCAATTTAACCATGGGCGTCTATAATGGGTGGGTCTTTGCCCTAATTCAGCAGATATGAATACACTTAGCGAATAGAAAGGTATTTGGATTGAAACCCATTCAGCTTGTTTTTTCTTACGCCAGGCGTTATAAACTGGTGCTCATCATCACCATCATCAGCATGTTCCTGTTGGTGGGCGTGCAGCTGCTTATTCCTTGGATCATCCGTACATTGATCGCCGACGTTACAGCACCAGCGGTTACACCTTCGTCATTTACTTTGGTGAGCATATTAGCTTTAATTGTATTTGGGATTTATATTGTTCGGGCCGGTATGCAGTTCTTACGTTCCTATATGGCTCACCTGGCAGGCTGGGGGGTGGTGGCGGATGTACGCAAGCACATCTACGAGCACCTGCAGGCACTCTCTCTGCGTTTTTATGAGGATAAGCAGACCGGTCAGTTAATGTCGCGGGTGATCAACGACACCGAGCTGTTTGAGCAGCTCATCTCGCATGCCATTCCGGATGTGGTGGTGAACCTGATCACCCTGGTGGGGGTGAGTGCAGTATTGTTGAGCTTGAACTGGCGCCTGACGCTCCTAAGCATGATCCCCATCCCTCTGGTGGTAGTCTCGATGAGAGTGTATGCCCGCTATGTTCGCCCGGCATTCCGTGAGCGGCAAAAAGAGTTGGGCAATCTTAACGCCATCCTAAATGACAGCCTGTCTGGCATCCGGGAGATCAAAGCCTTCACGCGTGAAGTGGAGGAAATGAAACGCATCAACCAGGGGATCGACCGTTACCGTATCTCACTCCTCGGGGCGCTTAAGCTGATGGCTACCTTCCAGCCGTTCGTTGAATTCACGTCTTCCCTGGGTCTGTTGATTGTAATTTATTTTGGCGGCAAGCTGGCACTGCAGCAAGTGCTTTCAGTGGCAGACCTGGTAGCTTTCTTCCTGTACCTGGATATCTTTTACCAGCCGGTGCGCAACCTGAGCAATGCCTGGGAACAGATCCAGGGCTCTCTGGCCGGGGCAGACCGGGTGGCGGATCTCTTGGAGGAACAGCCCGAAATGCAGAATTGCCCCGGAGCCATCCCCCTGGAAGGTCGCGCCCAGGGGAACATCTCTCTCCAAAATGTGAATTTTGAATACTCATCCGACATACACGTCCTGGAGGACATTAATCTTGAAATCCCCGCCCACCAGGTGATTGCCTTGGTGGGTCCAACCGGTGTAGGGAAGTCTACGCTGGTAAGCCTGATTCCCCGCTTTTATGATGTCAGCACGGGCTGCATCAACCTGGATGGTAGTGACATCCGCCAGTTCACCCTGGAGTCCTTGCGGAGGCAGATCAGCATCGTCCTGCAGGATGTGTTCCTGTTCCATGGAACAGTGCGGGAGAACATCCTGTTCGGTCGCCCTGGTGCCTCCGAGCAGGAGGTGATCGCTGCTGCGAAGATTGCCAATGCTGATGGCTTTATTTCTGCTCTCTCCGATGGATACGACACATTGATTGGCGAGCGTGGGGTGAAGCTATCCGGTGGTCAGAAGCAGCGCTTATCCATCGCTCGAGCCGTTCTCAAGGATGCCCCGATCCTGATCCTGGATGAAGCCACCTCATCAGTTGACACTGAGACCGAGCTGCTCATCCAGCAAGCCCTGGAGCGTTTGATGGTGGGGCGGACGACCATCATCATTGCCCACCGGCTTTCCACCATCCGTAATGCCGATAAGATCGTGGTCCTGGAGGGCAAGCAGATCAAACAGGTGGGTACACATGCCGAGCTGCTGGCACAGGATGGATTGTACCGGCGCCTGAGCACGGTTCAGAGCCAGCTGGAAGCGCCCGCAATCGAAGGGCAGTAAGGGCGACCCGCCCTTCGGAGGAAAGATAAGGGATAGCGATGATATCCTGGTAGACCAGTTGAAGGATAACCTTGTTGGGTCGCCCCAACAGATAATAAGCGCGATAAGGCAAAATAAAGGCTAAGCTTATTTCGTTAACGTGACTTTTCGGATCACGCGCGGAAGGTCAGGGTCAAATCCGCGCGCTTTGCTCAGATGGTAGGCAAGCAGCTGCCCAGGGACGATGGCTACAATCGGGCTCAGCCACTCAGGCAGCCCGGATGGGACGGGGATGAACAAATCCTGCCCTGCGACCTGTCCATCAATGGGTGCGTCACCAATCGTGATCAGCTTAGCTCCACGCGCGTGCAAGGTTTTCCCCAACGAGTTTAATTCCTCCCTGAAGGTATCCCCCATCGAAATCAGGTTCACCGGAAAACCTTCATCCACTATGGCAATCGGTCCATGCAGGAAATCAGCCGAAGAATAGGGCTCCGCTTGGATATTCGCCAGCTCCTTGCACTTCAAGGAGATTTCCCAGGCGGTCGAATAGTTGAATCCGCGGCCGATGAAAACGGTATGGTCGGAGGCAGCCAAGCTTTTGGCAGCCTCTTCTGCCTGGGGCTCCGAGTTCAGAGCCTCTGCAAGGGCTTCGGGGATAGCCTCCAGCGGGTCAAGGTGTATGGGCGTCTCTTTCAGGCTAAGCGCCAGCAATGCCAGGGCAGTCAATTGGGCGGTATACGTCTTGGTAGCAGCAATGCTGTGCTCTTTCCCCACCCCGAGCCCAATTTTGTATTCTGCTGCCTGTGCCAGCGGAGATTCCAGGTCATTGGTGATGGCGATCGTCGGTGCTCCTTGCCGCCTTCCTTCCTCGATCACGCTGACGATATCCGGAGATTGGCCAGATTGTGAGATGCCGATTACCAGTGAGCCTTCCAGGTGGGGTGGTGTATGGTAACGCGTGAATAGTGAGGGTGCCGCCAGCGCCACTGGTAAGCGGTTGATCGCCCCAAGGATATATTGCCCATATCTAGCGGCATTATCCGACGTGCCGCGTGCAGCCACCAGGGCATAGGAAAATACCCGCGGGGAAAGCTGCTGGCTGATCCACGCCACCCGCTCAGCCTCACCTTTCAGCATGTGCCGGATGGCTTCTGGCTGCTCGTAAATTTCACTTAATAGTTCGGAATTATTGTGCATCATGATTACCATAACAAGCCATCCATCAGAATGATGCTAGTCCTTCCAAAACCGCGGCAAGTACGCCCGGTTGGTTTCGAGCAGATCATCCAACACCGCCTGCACCTGGTCTGCCTTGGGTCCCAGGGGATTCGCCAGCATTGCCTGGTATGCAGCTTTCCGGTCTCCATGCACGGCTGCTTCAACGGTGAGCAGCTCGTAAGACTTCACCTGTGCCAGCAGCCCATAACACACCATCGGCAATGGTTCGGCTGGTAATGGATGGATCCCGTTCCTGTCAACCCGGCAGGGCATTTCCAGCACCCAATCCTCCGGCCAACCCTGAATCGCCCCGGCGTGGGTGGTATTGACGATGTGGGTCTCACCCAAATTGTTGTAATGCGCGTTAAGCAGCTGGGTGGCCACGGTGGAATAGTACGCTCCACCGCGTAACATCAGATCAGCCGGTGGCTCGGTGAGCGATGGGTCTGCATATTGCCTGAGCAAGTCTTTTTCGATCTCGATCACCTCTTCTCCCCTGGAGGGAGGCCATTTATGTTGATCGTTCAATTTGCGGTCGGTATGGTAGAAATACTGCAGGTAATAATTGGGCAACATTCCCAGCATTTCTATGGTGCGTGGGTCCCACTCCGGCTCAGGTTCTGAACGCAGCTGCTCTAGGGTGCTTTTAATCACCTGCGGCCACACGTCTTCCCCATCCACGGTGAACCCACGGTGCCAGGAAAGGTGGTTCAACCCCAGCGTCTTCAACTCCGTCCGACCGGGGGTCACCGAAGTACCTTTGAGACCCTCCAGCCCCTCAATAATCCCCATTTTGGTGGTGATTGCCACATTGCAGACGCCCACCGACGGCACATCGGGAGCATACTTTTGCAACGCCTGGGTGACCAGGCCCGCGGGGTTGGTGAAATTAGCCAGCAAAGCCCCTGGAGCGAGCTCACGCATATCCGCGGCAATCTGCAGCACCACCGGGATGGTGCGCATGGCTTTGGCCATCCCACCCACGCCGGTGGTTTCCTGACCGATCAACCCATGCCGGAGCCCCAAATATTCGTCCGCCACCCGGGCAGGCATCTGCCCCACCCGCAATTGGGTGATGACGTAGGAAGCATTTTGAACCGCAGCTTTCTGATCCTGGGTCAGCACCACCTTGAATGGTTTCCCCCTGGCTACTACCATGCGCTGAGCAAAGCCCCCCACAATATTAAGCCGAGCAGCGTCGATGTCCATTAGCCACAATTCAGTGACGGGTAGAGAGGCCGTGCGTTCGAGGAAACCGTTGACCAACTCAGGGGTGTAAGTGGACCCCCCACCAATGACTGCTATTTTCATAGATAAACTCCTTAGGGTCCCTCAGATATTTTGCATGTGGATTAAGATTGTAGCATTAAATATGCGCTCTCAC
>JBAPSY010000005.1:0-2603 GCA_049281855.1 Anaerolineales bacterium | reverse complement strand
CTTCAGCCCTCGCTGGAAGATGTGTTCATCAAGCTGACTGGCCTGAGCGCTGAGGCCATGCTGGCTGAAAAAGGCGGAAAAGGAGGCGGTAATGCTGGCGGATGACCTGCGTGGACTGTTCTATATCGCTCTGAAGGATTTGAAAGCCTACTACTTCAAGCCGCCCAATATTAGTTGGGGCATCCTGTTCCCGTTTGCCTTCATCCTGGCATTTGCCATCCGCAATCCAGTCGACTTACGTTCGCTGGTGCCCGGACTGTTAGCGCTGACTATTCTCTTTGGCACTACTTCAATGGAAGCCATCGTCATCGTCTTCGAGCGGCGCGTTGGCTCGCTGGAGCGCCTGTTGCTAGCGCCGTTAAGGCTGCCAGCCCTGCTGGTGGGTAAATTGTTAGGTGGGATGACCTTTGGCTTAACGGTGACCCTGGTGGTACTGGTGGTTTCCCTGGCCATATTTGGTACCGCCGGGATCAACTGGCTGATACTGCTCCTGGCACTGCTCCTCTCAGCCACGGCTTTTTCAGCCCTGGGAGCTTTCGTCTCTGTAGCGGTGCGGGAAATCTTCGAGGCGCAGACATTGGCGAATTTTATCCGCTTCCCGATGATGTTCCTATGCGGAGTATTCGTGCCGTTGGCTTCCATGCCTGCCTGGATGCAAATCCTAGCCCGTCTATTGCCGCTGACATATTCAGTGGAGGCGTTGCGCATTGCATTATTGGGCGGATCGTGGGCCACCGCGTTGATCGATCTGGGTGCGCTGGCGTTTTTCAGCGTGGTGTTATTCCTGCTGTCTGTGGACACGCTGGCGCGGCACATTGAGTGAGTGAGGAAACGTGCTGATTGAAAAATACGACCTGGAAGTCTTTACCCCACCCTGTGATCCTGGGTCTGAGCGTTACGCAATCAGACAAATTTGGTTCCACGTGGGATAATCATAGTATAAAAGTGTAACTTGACGCTACGTACCGAGGGGATTAGAATTCGTCAAGAGCGATGAAGCTCACCGGCGGAATTGGTGCCACCATTGTCAATTAACGACGGATAGCTTCTACCTGAATGATGGGTAGGAGCTATTTTTACTCTAGTATATCTTCATCATAATACTTGGGAGGCAAAACATGAGTCGTATTATCCTCGTTCGTCATGGCCAGACAGAATGGAACCGTATCGAGCGTTTCCGTGGACGAGCCGACATACTGCTGAACGAAACAGGCTTGGCGCAGGCCGATGCGACTGGGCAGCGCGTGGCTGCGGAATGGATGCCTGTCGCTGTTTATTCCAGCCCACTCTCACGCGCTGTCAGAACTGCTGAAGCCATTGCCAAACATTTCGACTTGCCTGTGCAGGTTCACCCTGGCCTGGCTGACATAGACTACGGTGAGTGGCAGGGCTTGACGCCTGAAGAAGCCCGCCAGCGTTGGCCGGAGCAAGTGGACAATTGGTACATCCGCCCAGAACTGGCATGCATTCCCAGCGGTGAAACACTGGCTGATCTGCGCAATCGCGCCATGCAAACCGTACGCGAAGTGGTTACTCGCCATGCTGGAGAAACGGTTGTCCTGGTTGGTCACACTGTCATCAATCGGATTATTCTTCTCGGCGTGCTGGGCTTGGGCAACGAACGCTTTTGGCGCATCAAACAAGATACTTGCGCTATTAACGTCTTCGAAGCCGAAAAGGATGATTTTGTGCTTGTGTCTCTGAACGATACCTGTCATTTGCATGACCAATAACCCCACCTACTTTGGTCTTGCCAAGTGTTCATTGTCCTCTCCTTGGTGATAACAAGATTATATAACCACAACCCTCCTCAGAACATCGAGGATTGTGGAATATACGTGTTGTAGGACTACCGGCAACATTTTAAACAAATGTGCCGGAGAGGGTACTCATACAAATTTCCTGAGATATAGTTTGAGCTTTATTCCGTAGCATTCATAGCGCCGTACACGGTAAAGTGACCGTTATTCGAGTGCCATACCCCCGTTTGTCTGCATTCGAGAATACTGGACTGGCAGCTTCTACTTTCCCCCCATGCGCTTCGACCAACTGTTTGACAATCGCCAGTCCCAGTCCAGATCCTCCGCTATTGCGCGTCCTGGATTGATCTGCTCGATAGAAACGGTCGAACACAAAAGGCAACGCTTTTGGATCTATCCCGGAGCCGGTATCGGTAACAGAAATTTGGATTGTGCCAGCCGAACCAGGGGATCTGGCGGCGCTAACAATGATCTTGCCATCCTGGGGGGTATAGCGCAGGGCATTTCCGATCAGGTTATTTAATACCTGTGTGATACGGTCCGCGTCGATCGAAATCCTGGGTAGATTTTCTGGGGTTTCAATCTCCAGGTTGATACCTTTCTGTTGGGTCTGGACTTTAATTTTTTCAGCTACATTGTGAATCAAGCCAACGACATCTGTTTCCTGGCGCTCCAGCTTGAGTGCACCCGCTTCTGCCTGTGAAAGCAGCCGCAGGTCAGCTACCAACCGGCTTAACAGTAATGTCTCATCGTGTAGCATAGCCACCTGCTCTACATCCAGGGGCAAGACTTCATCCAGCATGGCTTCCAGGTTAGCCTGGATCACGGTGATCGGTGTACGTA
>JBAPSY010000004.1:0-3957 GCA_049281855.1 Anaerolineales bacterium | reverse complement strand
ATACTTCTAACCGATGAGGTGACTCTGGCTGAGGAAAGTTTACTGAAAGCCGCCAGCCTTGGAAAAGAATCTGGGAATACGCTGATCGCGGTTGGTGCACTGTGTACTTTAGCTCAGGTGTGTGTCCGTCGGGGTGAGCTTCACCGGGCGCTTAGCATCTTTCAAGAAGCAGCCAATCTGGCAAAAGATGAGCGGGGTCGTTCTTTACCGGTTGTATCCGAGATTTATATGGGGATGGGCGGTTTATACTTTGAATGGAATGACCTCAATACTTCTGAGAAGGATTTATTAGCAGCTCTTGAGATCGGTACATTATATTCAAATACGGATCTAATTATTATCAGCCTTGGATTCCTATCTCGTGTCCGTATCGCCCAAGGCGATCTGGATGCTGCCGAATGTTTGCTAAATGAAATTAATAATATCGACAAGCAGAAAGGACGCGATCTTGGGATTTCTATTTTGGTCTTCTGGTTGAGATATCACTTAGCAAAGGGTGATCTTGCGATGGCCTCCAGGCTGGTCAAACAGCAGGATTGGCAGCTGGAAGGAAAATCGATTTACGCATGGAGTATAGCTTTTATTACCTATTCCAAGTTCCTGTATCTTCAAGGTAGATGCAAAGAAGCATATACATTGTTAGAGGAATGCCTGGTCAAACTGCGATCGTGCGGGTTAGAGCTGCCAATTATAAGGGCTCTTATCATTCAGGCATCTATTTCCGATTCACAAGGTGAGCATGCGTTGGCAAATGACAAGATCGAGGAGGCATTGTCTCTAGCAGAAGCAGAAGGGTATATCCGAACTTTTGTTGACGAAGGGGAACCGATTCGCTCCCTTCTCACTCATATCAGGACAAAAATAGTTCAAAAATCGAGGGTAGACGATCCAACCTATCTCCACCGGCTGTCCTATGTCGATCAATTGTTATCTGCGTTTCACAGCCCAGCTTCGGAGAAAACAATCAAACCATCCTCCGTAAACCTCACCCCGCTGATCCTGGTTGATCAGCTCACGGAGCGCGAAGTGGAAGTGCTCCAGTTAATCGCCGCCGGGCTATCGAACAAGGAGATTGCAGAGAAGCTGTTCCTCTCCGTTGGAACGGTTAAGGCGCATACATCCAGCATTTACCGCAAGCTGGACGTGCCAGGCCGCACGAGAGCTTTGGCCAAAGCCCGAGAAATCCACGTCATCTAGGGGTTTTACTCGGGAGATCTGAATAGGGGAGAGAAGATCTATTGGCCAATTTTCAGCATTTTTGAGCATGGAGCAGCTCTACCGCTCAACCAATAGCGTAAAATGACACTACTCTGCCATTGAGCTACACGCTGACGAGATGGTAAGGCTGATTTCAATCCAAATGAACCAAACTGCACCACAACTGCACCATTAGACAATAGACCTACCTCATGAGTAGGTTTAGCCCCTATATATACAGGACATAAGGACGAAAATCACATTATCTGGGCGACTAACGAAAGACTTGATTCTTCATCCAACTTATAAAGAATCATGCTTACCACCAACAATAACAAAAAAGCCGGTTTGTTAGCCGGCATCAGGGGGAATATGCATAAATTTTTGTGGACCTGGCAGGATTCGAACCCGCGGCCTCTTCAGCGCGATAGATAAGCAGGTAGGGGAAAAGTGGGGAAAAGCCGTCTATTACGTCTAAGATGTACCAAAATCACGATACAACTCGCTGCGCTCCTTGCATGCTGTTTTAGCATATCTGTACCCGAATTGTTCCCGAATTGTACACGAAGTGTACCCGATATGCATCGGTATGATGCAAGGAAAGGCGACTCACAGCCCTGTCCAAAGGGGGAAAATATTATCGCTTACCAATAAGCAAGAAGAGCAGCGCCCTCAGTATGACATTTTAATTCAAGAAACTACCGACTTCTCCCCAGAACCCCACATCCAGGGCTATGAGACGCATGGCTGGAATAGGTACGACCGTATATTCATCTTCTTTATTTACTCTCATTACTAACTTCCCTTATTCCCGGTGATTTGGTCTGCTCATCCACTTACTGCCAACTCGTGACGTAAAGCGTCTTCAAGCGCAGGAAAGCGGAATTGGTAGCCATTATCGAGCAGCTTTTTCGGTTCTATCCGCCGGCTGGCTAATAAGAGCGCATCAGCCATCTCACCGATCATAAGTCGCAATAAAAAAGCAGGGATGGAGGCGCCAGGCTTCCGACCCATCACTCTACTCGCGGTTTCTGTATACTCAGAATTACGCAATGTGTTTGGGCTAACCGGGTTGAGCGGCCCGATAATCGTTTCTGTAATGAGTACATAACCGATAATGCTGGCCAGCTCATCCCGGCTGATCCAGGGTGACCATTGTTTTCCATCTCCGATGCGGCCAATATTGCGCTGAATTGCCTCTCCACCGAGGACTGCAGGCGTACGCAGATTCACCACCCGAATACCTGCTCCGGAGGCTTTCATCGCTGCTGCTTCCCCATCCCGTTGGAGCGTAGCCAAAAAATCAGAGCCAATCGCACTGTCCTCTGTGATGACCTGGTCTCCGCTGGAGGGATAAATTCCCATGCCGGACGAGCAAATCAGGATTTTTGGTTTTTTATTGCATTTTGCCAGGTTTTCTGCCAGGAGGCCATTTGTGGCCAGGCGATTGGCACGTATTTTCTGCTTGGCTGAGGTCGTCCACCTACCCGGCCACTGCATCGTTGCCAGGTTGATGACCCCATCAAATCCTTCCAGGCCGGCAGAATCGATTTTCCCAGCATCTGGATCCCAAAACACCTCCCCAGCACCTGCCTCATGCCGAACCAGCCGGATAATCTCATGGACCTGGCTTACCAGATAAGGGACAACAGCCGAACCGATCATGCCGCTTGATCCTGCGATTAGAATTTTCATTTTGATTCCCTTTCTACCGTTGCTTGTTTGAAGGTTTCAAAAATATCTTCCTTAATATCCTTGTTTATCCACATCTAATTTGGATAACGAGTCACAGCTCCCACAATTCCCTGGGTTTGTTGAATTGAACGGAATAATTTTGCCTGGTGCGCAGCATTGCTGGCAGCTCGCGCAAGTAGGATTTAGGCAGCCCTGGAGAGAGATAGACCGCTCCTCTGAACAACTCTTTATCATCTTTCAGCGTACCTATCCGCCGCGCCTCTACGACAATATCCTGATAATCCGTCCACAGATACACACCTATCGTCACCCACACACCATTAGGGATTTGGTAATCATCCATCAGGCTCAATGTCTCGGCGACGGTTTCGGGTGTCTCTCCAGGCGCCCCCAGCATCAAGGAAGCGGTAAAGGGGATATTCGAACGGCTCAATACATCCAGCGATTTTCGCACCTGCTGTGTGGTATAGCCGCGTTTCATCGATTTGAGCATCTCCTGGGAGGCTGACTCAATGGAAAGATTCACGTAATAACAACCCGAGTCTTCCATCATCCGGCAAAAGTCGTCTGTAATGCCCACCGGTCGCAGGTCTCCGGTCCCCCATTGAAAGTTAGCTTGTTCTGCGATTAACGCCTTACAGATCGCTTCAGCATGCTGGCGTGGTGCGTTGAAGTTGTTATCGCAGAACATGACTTTGCCGGTGTTCGTACTCTGGAGGATACAGCGGGCTTCCCCGATGATCCGCTGTGGCGATTTCAACCGATAGTGCTTGCCTTCCAGCTTGCTGTAGGGACAGTAGGAACAGAAAAACGCACAGCCGCGCTTGGTAAAAATAGCGGGCGTGATTTTTCTCCCTAAATACGGCTTTAAATCTACGAGATCATAGGCGGGAAGAGCCTGACCGTCCAAATCCTGGACCAGGGAGGGCGAACTGGTGTGGTAGTTTCCATCTTTCCTGAAGGCGCATCCTGAAATCGAGTAGATATCACCACCCTCCGACAGCTGCTTCAAGTATAGGGGAAACGACACTTCCCCTTCGCCGCGAATGCCGTAATCCAGATCGA
>JBAPSY010000003.1:0-2374 GCA_049281855.1 Anaerolineales bacterium | reverse complement strand
CCTATTTTCCGACCTCTTTCCCCCCTTCCCAATTTTTGGGAAGGGGGATAAAGGGGGGTTGAGTGAGTAGGTACATCAAGGAGCGGTCCCCGGCAAGCGTCGCGGAGCAAGCGGCTTTGCGACCCTGGGCAGACGTTCTTTGTCTGTCGCAGTATCGCGAATGGTCTTGGTGAGCGATATGAATGCAATTAAGGGTGCTCTTCGGTCTGTGAAACCCGAAATCGCGAGGGTTCTGTACGAGCGATCAATCAGCGTCCTTTACTAACGATGTACGACCGTTCTTTATGAGCGATGTGAAGGTTCGGTGTCCATATCCATTATTTCGCCGGAAGATTAATTGAATGCAATTGAATTTTATCAATTCAATTCCTGCTAACGAGCATACAATCGAGAGCATCTACTCTTGCCGTGAACCTACCGCTATTGCCTTCTAATTACCTGATTGCCCTTGTACATGAGAAAGATACTCGATTCGTTTTCAAGGGCGGTTTTTACCCGAAGTATCGCAACCGTTCTTTGGGAGCGATATTCCGGAACGAATGACTCTCCAATGGTATCCCTGTAATGTCACTTGCAGCCCGCGCCGTAATCGAACGCTTCGATGTTCCAAAAATCACTCTGTGAGGTCGGGTCCAACCAGTAACCGCACATGTCCGGGCGGGCGGCGGCATATTTCAGGCTTAGGAATAAGGGTACGACGGGCAGCTGCTCGGCAAAGATGCGCTGGGCTTCCTGTGCAGCCTGGGTGTAAGCAACTTCTCCAGGCAGGGATTGCAATTGCTGGTTGCACGCAGCATCATAAACCGGGTCATTGAAGCCAGAGTTATTCTGACCAGACCAATCTTTCTCGGCGGTTGGCAGCTGGCTGCTCAAGAATAGATCACAGGGAGAGGTAACACCGGTTAGCCAGGCGAACTCGGCCAGGTCGTACAGGCGACCATATACTCTACCAGCCGGGTCGGCGTTGAAGAAGTCCGCGGGTGGGTAGGTGTGGAGGTCCACCTGGATGCCACAACCTGCCAGGCTTTGCGACAGGATCTGAAAGACCTGCTGGCGTATTTCAGCGGTGCTAGTCTCATAGTTCATCGATAGAGGCATACCATCCGGGACGCCGGTTACACCCGAAGCAAAGCGCGGGGTGGTAGGGTCATTGTCAGTATCCAGCCAGCCGATATCATCCAGCAAGGCAGCTGCCCCTGCGGGGTCATATTGCCAGTGTGTGGATTCAGCGTTGAACAGTGGATGGTTGGGTGGCAGGTAAGTATCAGGAACCAGGGATTTCCCTAAGAAAAGCGTGTCCACCACTAGCTGGCGGTCGAGGCACATGGTGATCACTTGGCGCAGGCGGACATCCCCGAAAGGACCCTGACTATCCCCATCCAGGTCCCAACCGGCGAAGGCACCGCTGTTGATAATCGATTCAATGGGCTGGATGTTGAAATCCAGGTGCTCCCAGGTGGTGCCGGTGGTAATAAGTGCCAATAATTTTCCCTTATTAGCATATTCGACCAGATGCTCGAGGGTGATATGTTTACTGGCCTGCTCCCAATCGACCAGATCGCATTCTCCGTTTTCAAGAGCAGATAATGTAGCAGCCTCGTCCCTTCCAAAAAAGCGGATGATCAATTGATCAAAGTATGGTAAGCCTTCACTTGCACGGTAATAATATGGGTTCTTGCTCAAATGTATATACTTCCCATATTTCCATTCATCGATCATACAAGGTCCCCAGCCCATTGGCGAATAAGCCTCAACATCAAGAAACTTATTGGGTGTGTAAGTCTGCAGCTCGTGTCTGGGTAGAGGATGGGCGAAGTTGGTCATGTAGGTCTGGTCGAGGAATCCCGGCAAGCCTACCCACTGGGTCGTACGGTCATCTATTGCTGTATAGGAGGCTGTGCTTTCAGCGGTTTTACTCCCACCTGCTCCCAAAGCACCACAGGTCACATTTGGATCATCCGGAAATCTACAACTGCTGGCTTTTTCAAATCCGAAAACCGAATCATCCGCACTCAGTGGTTCACAATCTGACCAGCGGATGTTATCTTTCAGGGTGAAGGTGGCAGATATCTGCCCCATTTCAAATGCCTCTCCCTGCCAGGTGATGGCGCACTTCGATAAATCACAACCATATGGGCGCACTTTTTGACCCGGTCTCAAGAGCACGATCTCCCCAGCATCATTAACCACAGAATCGTTCTCCTTCACCGCTACAGGCAAGATGGTGGCATCGCCATCTGCCAGACCGGGGAGCTTTTCAAGAATAACCGGCTGGTAGGAAAAACCGGTGTTATCGATGGGACCATCATAGATGGCTTCAAGAACGTTATTCGCGGCAAGCATATTGGTGCTGTTGCCGTATAGGGTGTCTGGC
>JBAPSY010000002.1:0-15978 GCA_049281855.1 Anaerolineales bacterium | reverse complement strand
AGATGCGTTTCGTCGTGATCAGCAGCTCGTCGCAAATCAGGAACGATTCCGGCAGTATGGTTCGACGGTTGGCTGAGTCATCCAATGTGCGCTCCAGGAGCGAGTGGGCTGCATTGTCCCAGGCAGTACGTGGCATCTGCGCAAGCAGGCGCGCCAATGAGTCGATTTTCTCGGCGTTAATTGGGTTGCGCTTGAATGGCATGGCAGATGAGCCTACTTGCTGCTTGCCAAAAGGTTCGCTCAGCTCCCCAATAGGCGATGACTGCAGCAGGCGTAGATCGAAGGCGAATTTATATAATGAAGCACCGAGGCTTGCTAGGTTACAGAGCGTTATATAATCCTGCTTGCGTGGATAAACCTGAGTGGTCACCACGAAGAAGGGCAGCTCCAGACGCTCGGAAAGGCGGTTTTCGAATTCAGCCAGGTTGTCAGCACCAATCAATTCGGCATAAGAAGCTCCCGTACCCACAGCACCCCTGAAGCTTTTTCCACGCAGCTTGCTTCGGGTAGCTTGAAGTGTTTGCCAATCCATGAGCAAGTCTTGGGCGTAAACCGCCAGCCGGTAACCCAAAGTTGATGGTTCCGCTGGTTGCAGATGAGTGAAGGCAATCAATGGTAAATCTGCCCAGGTTTCAACTTTTTCTGCGAAGATCATGAGCAACTCACGCAATGCCACCAACACTAAGTCAAGCGATTCCCGTTGGCGGAGCACATCGGCATTATCTTCGATGTCCATTGACGTGGCGCCTAGATGCAGGATGCCCCCACCAATAACGGATTGCTCTGCGAAAACCTTCAGTTCAGCCATCAAGTCATGGTGGATCTCAGCTTCGATCTCATGGGCACGTGGCATATCCACCTCCCCCATATGCAATCGCAAATCAGCCACCTGATCGAGTCTTGCCAAACCATACTCAGCTTGCACCTCTGCCAAGGTTACCCAAAGCTTGCGCCAAAGCTGTCGTTTGTTTACTTCACTCCATATCTTACGCATCACCTCGCTGCCATAGCGCCAGCTGTAAGGAGAAAGATAGGTCTCGTAATTTAGTGTCATAGGGATATTATAGAACAAAAAACGCCGGAGCAATCCTTTTTCCCGCATAACAGCGGGTTTTATCTGGCATTCTATTATCAGCCTACCCAGCTGTCTAGCTATGCTAGATTATTGCCAGTATATTGTTCTTCAGATTGCTCCGGCTTATTCGGTTGTTCTATATTATCATAGCACCAAATGGGTATCAATATCAAATACCATTTGTCATTTTCGATTTTATGACATATGTCATTATATGATCATCAGCAAAAAAGTACCCATGTTATTACGAATGGGTACCAGTCGTAACAACCTGGGCACTTTATTCAGGGATCTTGGATTAAATTACCATCACCCGTTCGAACTAGCTACTGAAACCGTCTGTTAATTCTCTTTCAGGTTAAATTTCTTTTCCTTCGAACTGGCTGTTGTACAGCTCGGCGTAGAAACCATTCTTTGCCAGCAATTTCGCATGCTTGCCCTGCTCCACGATATCACCGTCCCTCATCACAAGGATCCAGTCCGCGTCGCGGATGGTGGACAGGCGATGAGCGATGATGAAACTAGTACGGCCTTTCATCAAGGTGTCCATTGCCTTCTGAATGAGCACCTCGGTGTGGGTATCCACCGAACTGGTAGCTTCGTCAAGAATGAGGATTTTGGGGTCGACCAGGAAGGCGCGGGCGATGGTCATCAATTGCATTTGGCCTTGGGAAATGTTGGTGGTCTCTTCGTTGAGCACCAAGCTGTAGCCTTCCGGCAGGGTGCGAACAAAATGATCCACGCGCGAAGCCTTGGCGGCGTTGATGACCTCCTCATCAGTGGCGTTCGAGCGACCATAACGGATATTCTCCATGATGGTCCCGTTATAAAGCCAGGTATCCTGCAATACCATGCCGAACATGCAACGTAAGTCATCGCGTTTGAATTCGTTGATGTTGTGACCGTCCACCAGAATGGCGCCGCTGTTAACATCGTAGAAGCGCATCAGCAATTTGACCATGGTAGTCTTCCCAGCACCGGTCGGGCCAACGATGGCAATCCGCTGACCGGGTTCGGCGTAGAAGGTAAAGTCGTTGATGATGATCTTATCCGGGTTGTAACCGAAGTGAACATTCTTGAAATCCACACGTCCTTCGATGGTGCCCAACTGGACAGGGGTCTGAGTGTCAGGAATTTCTTCTGGTTCAGCAAGGAACTGGAACACACGCTCGGCTGCAGCCAGCGTCTGCTGGAAAACATTGGATATGTTGGCGATCTGCGAGATCGGCTGCGTAAACTGGCGAACATATTGAATAAAGGCCTGGATATCGCCAATGGGGATGGTACCCTTGACAACCAGGTAGCCGCCCAGGATGCAGATACCGACATAGCCCAGATTGCCAACAAAGTTCATAATTGGGAACAGCAAGCCGGTCAGGAACTGCGATTTCCAGGCAGAGTCATAGAGAGTAGCATTGATTTGATCAAATTGCTCAACACTCTTGGCCTCACCGTTGAAAGCCTTCATCACGACGTGCCCGCCGTACATTTCTTCGACGTGACCGTTGATGTGCCCCAGGTAATCCTGCTGGCGTTTAAAGAAGACCTGCGATTTACCGATAATCAAGCCAATGATGCCAAACGACAGCGGGAGCATCGCCAAAGCCACCAGGGTCATCTGCCAGTTGATGGTGAACATCATCACGAGCACACCAATGACCGTGGCCACGGAGGTAATGATCTGGGTCAGGCTCTGGTTCAAGGTCCCGCTGACCACGTCCACATCGTTGGTGATGCGCGAGAGCACCTCGCCGTGGCTTGTGCCGTCGAAGTATTTAAGCGGCATGCGGTTGATCTTTTCAGCAATGTCCTTGCGGAAACGGTAGGTGATATTCATTGCCACGCTGGACATGATCCAACCTTGACCATAGCTCAGTAAAGCGGAGATCAGGTAAAGAAACAATACCTCCAAGATGATATTGCCGATGGCGGCAAAGTCGACGGAACCTGTGCCAGCTATCTGGGCCATCACTCCATTGAACAGTGTGGTCGTAGCATTTCCTAGGATTTTGGGGCCAAAGATTGTCGCTGCTGTTGAGGCAATCGCCAGTAACCAGATGAACAAGATCAAAAGCCTGTATCGCCCAAGATATTGGATCAGCTTGTTCAGGGTACCTTTGAAGTCACGCGGCTTTTCGCCTCTTTGCATCATAGCCATCGGGCCGCCACGTCCCATACCGCCCATTGGACCGCCTCTTGCGGGAGCACGATTTTCTGGTGTACCGCTGCTGTGCATCATGCTAACTCCTCCTTGCTCAATTGAGACAAGGCAATGCCTCGATAAATTTCACTTTCCTTCATGAGTACATCATGGGAGCCCTTGCCAACGATCTTGCCTTCGTCTAGCACGATGATCTGCTCGGCATTCTTGATAGTGGCAATGCGTTGAGTCACGAGGAACATGGTGCTCGAACCGGTATATTCCTTAAGCGCTTTGCGCAAGGCTGCATCGGTCTTGAAATCCAGGGATGAAAAACTGTCGTCAAAGATATAGATGGATGGTTTTTTCACCAAGGCACGCGCAATCGAAAGACGCTGTTTCTGTCCACCTGACCAGTTCATTCCACCTTGCGCTACTTCGGTCTGCATGCCTTCTGGATTTGTGGAGATGAACTCGCTAGCTTGGGAAACGTCGGCAGCTAGTTTCAACTCTTCGACACTGGCTTGTTCGTCGCCGTATAACAGGTTGCTTTCGATCGTGCCGGAGAATAGTGTGCCCTTCTGTGGGACGTAACCAACCTTATTACGCAATTCATGCTGGGTGACCTCCCGGATATCGGTCCCATCCACATAGACAGCACCCTCCGAGACATCGTAGAAACGCGGGATAAGGTTGATAATTGTGGATTTACCCGAACCGGTGGTACCGATCAGGGCAGTTGTCTGACCGGGTTGGGCAGTAAAGCTGATATTATGCAATACATCTTCTTCCGCGCCTGGATAGCGGAACGACACATTCCGGAATTCGACCGTCCCTTTGAACGGCTCATTGAAGTGCCGGGGCTCTTGTGGGTCTTTGATGACTGGTTCAGTCTCCAGTACATCAGCAATACGATCACCAGACACAGCCGCTCTTGGCAGGATGATGAACATCATTGCCAGCATCAGGAAGGCAAAAAGGATCTGCATGGCGTATTGCATAAAAGCCATCATGTCGCCAACTTGAATCGTAGACTGGGCAACTTGATGGGCACCGACCCAGATGATCAGCAGAGATACGCCGTTCATGACCATCATCATTACTGGCATCATGACGACCATGACCCGGTTAATGAACAGGAGATTACTGGTCAAATCCTTATTGGCTTTATCGAAGCGGGTCTCCTCGAAGGACTGCATGTTGAAGGCTCGGATGACCATCATTCCAGACAGGTTTTCACGCGTCACAAGATTGAGCCTGTCAATCAAGCTTTGGATGATTTTGAACTTGGGCAGGGCAATTGTAAATACGGTCAGGATCAAGCCAAGAAGCACCACGACTGCCAAAGCAATGATCCACCACATGTTGGCGCTTTTGCCGATGGCGCGGATTACTCCCCAGACACCAATGATGGGTGCATAGAAAACCATGCGCATCATCATGATGACAACCATCTGGATCTGGGTGACATCATTCGTTGACCGGGTAATCAGCGAGGCTGTGGAGAACTTATCAAACTCTGTGGCGGAAAAACTCTCGACGCGTTGGAACACATTCCGGCGCAGATCGCGCGCCAGCCCAGCTGCTGTTTGTGCCGACAGGTAACCCACAATGATCGTACAAGTCCCGGAGAGCAAGGTGACGAGCAACATCAGAATGCCGATATGAATGATGTAGTTGGACGACAGCTTCCCGGTATCCATTCCGAGGGCAGCATACTCAGCTTTGACCGGCGCGGCTGCTGCCTGGACGATCATGTTGTCGCCCAAGGCGGCAAACTTCGAAATGAACATGCTGCTAAGCTGAGAAAGCTGCGCAGTGGGAAGCTGCCCAATCACGGTAAAAATATCCATCCCGGGCGGAAGCTTTGACAGGTCGAAGCCCATGCTGGATGATATAGCAGCTGCCTTGGCTGGATCCGCCAGGACCTGTTGAATGCCCGAAACAATCAAGAAAGCTTTCCCCATCACAGGGTTAAGCCAGGTAGTCTCCGTCCTGTCAATTTTGTTAAGGACATAGACGGGTTCCTGAGAAAGGACTGGGTATAACTTGACATCAGTTTCATAATCGGGTAAGTTTTTATCCACCAAGGTGTAATCGGAAAGCACCCTTGTTTTTTCATCGGCGCTCATGAAGAGAGTTAGCTTGTTCATCTCAGTTTGGCGGACTGCTACAGGAATAGCGTTTTCCACACCTCCTTGCTGAATACCTACGTTAACGATTTTCGACAAATAGTCAGGCAATGCCAGATCAGCGTTTGCCTGGACAAAAAGTAAGACTATAGCGATCAGGATCAAAAGGAGGTAAGGTTTTAGGTATTTGAGTAATCGAATCATGGTAGGTTCGTCCTTGAAAATTAGTTATTGGATATCCTTTCGAATAGATTTTTGACATCTTCACCATTGATGTCAATAGATTTCAACCATTTGATTTTTAGCAGCGTTTGAGAACCGAATGCTCCATCAACGGGAAGAAAAATGTCTCTCTTTAAATCAATCTTCAGTTGGGGTTGGTCTCAAGCTGACGAGCTTTATCAACTAATATAATCAGGGCAGTCCTGACTTGCTCCTGCTCTGCAGCGGTCATCGTTCGTGCCAAATCTTCCATCCAGGTCTGGAATGCTAAACTGCTCTCCTGTATTATTTGGCGACCTTTATCGGTCAAAACGATTTGCTTGACGCGCCTGTCGGAAGGATCCTCCGAGCGAGTGACAAGTTTCAACTGCACCAGACGCTCCAACATCTGGCTAGCAGCAGAATTGGTCACCCCAAGGTCACTTCCAATGTCTGATACTCCACAAGCACCTTTGTGGTAAATGCGCAGCATGGCACCAAATTGCGCCATGGTCAATCCTCTATCCCTTGCATAGATGAAAAAGTTACCCATTAGGCGGCGCTTGAAGATTCCGAACCATTCGTGCAATGTGGCTACCAAAGGATTAGATGGCTGCATAAATTAACCTTTCTAAATAGTTAAGAAGTGTTGATTATATCGATAGCTTTAGAAATTGACAAGGGAAATACTAGTATATTGGGTGAGAATCAAGTTAGAAAAGGTCGAATAATTGCGATAGTATAATTTCATTGGTGGAACTCTTCTGGCCTAAAGGGTAAAATTAGGATTAATCGAAAGGCGGTAAAATGACAGAACAACCGCTAGCTCCTACATCTGATGAAAGCTTATTGGCGGCAATATCACATTTCTTCGGCTTGCTCGTGGCATTGATTGTCTGGGCAACTCAGAAAGATAAATCACGCTATGTTCGTTTTCAAGCTGTCCAGGCGATGGTTTTTGACCTGGTGGTGTCTGTCATTGTCCTCCTCGCAGTGGGCTGCATGATAGTGCTGATTTTTGGGGTGCTGGCTCTCGGAATCGGTGATTTCGCACTGATCGGCAGTCAAAGCAATCCCACGGTAGAGCCATTTAGAGTGCTCATTTCCATGATGACCGCTATACCCCTGCTGATCCCTTGCATCATGGTCCCAGTTATAGGCATCATCTTTTTAGCTCGCCTGATTGCCACCATCCAGACATTTCAGGGGAAAGACTTTCACTACCCCTGGCTGGGAAGACTGGTAGAGCAATATCATGAGCATTGACAAATGGAGCTAGTCTTAATTTTAAGCACAGTTTAACCCACATATATCACACTTTATCCCACATATCCCACAATATCCCACACCAACGGAGTGCGTTATGGATGATCCAATCGAAGTTCTAATTACACTAGCCTTCACGGATGAGTTAATGAAACAAATTTCCGAGGTCTCACAACGCTTGGAGGTAGAGAAGATCGTCGCTCGCAAAGCGGATGAGATCAGCGATGAGGTATGGAAGCGGGTGGAGGTGTTATACACCAATCGCGTCCTGCCTAAACCCGAACAAGCCCCGCACCTGCGTTGGATCCAGTTCCATTGGGCTGGGCTGGATCATGTCCTTGAGGAGCCAATCCTGCATCGTGAGGGAATGATCATTACCAGCATGAGTGGTGCTTCAGCCCCACAAATGGCAGAGCATGCTGTAATGATGATGTTGGCTTTAGGGCACCACCTGCCAGATGTCTTCGCCTACCAAAAGAAGGCAGAGTGGCCTTCCGGGAGATGGAACCTGTTCAGTCCACATGAGCTGCGTGACAGTACGGTGGGGATCATCGGTTATGGAAGCATCGGGCGGCAGATCGCTCGCCTCTTGCAGACTTTTGGAGCTACCGTATTGGCGACCAAGCGCGACATCATGCATCCTGAAGATACCGGCTATACACTGGAAGGATTGGGTGACCTTGGTGGTGACTTGGTGAACAGGTTGTACCCGCCACAGGCACTATCCTCGCTACTGAAAGAGTGTGACTATGTGGTGGTCGCACTGCCCCGCACAACAGCTACCCGCGGCCTAATTGGGGCAAAGGTATTAGCTGCGATCAAGCCAGGCGCTTACTTAGTGGACATCTCACGGGGAGAAATCGTTGAGCATAATGCACTGATCCCACTACTGCGTGAGCATAAGATCGCCGGTGCAGCCCTGGATGTGTTCCCGGCAGAACCTTTACCAGCGGACAGCCCATTGTGGAAGCTGCCGAATGTGATCATCACGCCGCATATCGCTGGTTTTTCGCCACATTATGATGAACGCGCGGTAGCCTTATTCACCCAGAACATTCGCCGTTACCTGGAAGATCTACCTCTGTATAACCGCCTGGATTTAACGCTTGAGTATTAACCCTCCCAAACAGGCAGGCCTACTGAGACGGACGGGTGCCAAGCTGTAGTTTTATATCCTGATATTTACCATCACGTAAAATAGTCAGTGTGACCTCCTGCCCGGGGGAAGTCTGGAGTGACAGGTAAACCAGGATATCATCGAAGGTTTTTACCGGCTGTCCGTCTATGGCAGTGATAACGTCCCCACCCACTTCAACTGTACGACCGTCCTGGGTGACGGTCTCCGTCGTTCCAATCAAACCAGTTGCCAGGGCTGGACCACCATCCGTCACGGTGGATACATAGGCGCCTTGTTCCACTGGCAGGCTCATCGCTTTCACGAGGGGTGGGTTGACGGTATAGCCGGAAACTCCCAGCCATGGCCAATCATAATGACCGCTTTCAATCAACGCGGGGACCACTCGGCTGATGAGGCTAACCGGGATGGCGAAACCCACACCCAAGTTACTTTCGCTCGTACCGGTGGTTTCGATCTGTGCATTGACGCCAATCACTTCGCCTTTCAAATTGAGCAGCGGGCCTCCTGAATTTCCGGGGTTAATAGCCGCATCAGTCTGGATGGCCTGAGGGATGGAGAAAATCGTCAGAGCGGGGATGGTCCGTCCCAAAGCGCTGATGATACCGCGGGTGAGCGTGCCTTCCAACCCAAAGGGATTCCCGATGGCTACCACCGTTTGCCCGACAGCCAGCTCATCCATCGTTCCTAATGGGATGGGTGCCGCTCCTGCAGGCAGCTCAACCTGAATCACCGCCAAGTCACTATTGAGATCTTCACCAACCATGTTAGCTTCGCGGATTAAGCCATCCGAAAAGGTGACTTCCACCGCATCGGTGCCATGCACCACGTGTGCATTGGTTAGGACGTGACCCTGGTCATCGTAGACAAAACCGGAAGCCTGGGCATAGGTGGCAAGCTCACCGTTCTGATTGAGATAAACAGTGATGTTTACGACCGAAGGATTGAGGCGGGAATACAGGTCAACCAGAACCTGGTCCTCGTTCGTTACGAGTGTAACCTCGGAAGTACTAGTTGTTGGATTGACTTGGACCACCTCCACGACAGGTGTCGGTTGGGAGGAGGTGGCACGCGGTGTAGACACCCCACAAGCCAGACTTACCAAAGAAAAGAACAAGAGTACGGATAGGAATATACGTGTATTCCGAGTGAGTTTGGGCATGCTGATAACCCTTTCATACGGGAAGATGTTTGATGATGCCTCCGTAGTATAACGGCATTTAAGACTTAGAATTCTGAAGGTTAGATAAGAATAGGCAAAGAGCCTTGCTCCAGCATGCTGACGTTCCATGATAGAATGGCATGCTAACTCGAATTGATCAACCTCACCACTCCAGGTGGATTCTATGCCATCCAAGCAACCCATCCTGCCATACCTTGCCCTGATCATGGGGATCATCTGCCTCAGTTTTTCGGCCATGTTTGGTAAGTGGGCTAATGCACCTGGACCAGTGATCGGGTTCTACCGCATCGGGCTGGCGACGGTCATCCTTCTGCCGGTGTTCCTGTATCGCAAACACAAGAACGGGGTGAAGTTGCCCAAAGCGGTATTGCTGCTGCCCATCCTGGGAGGTATCTTCACAGCGTTTGACCATGGCACCTGGAACTCATCCCTGCGCTATACCTCAGCCGCCAATGCAACCTTGCTTGGTAATACTGCTCCCCTGTGGGTGGCGCTATTCTCATGGCTGGTCTTCCGCCAGAAGCTGCGAGGATTGTTCTGGTTGGGATTGGCGCTTGCCCTGGGCGGGGCAGTGACGGTCTTGGGGAGTGACTTCATCCGCCACCCGACGATTGGATTGGGCGATTTGCTGGCAATGGCAGCGGGCGTGTTTTATGCCGGCTATTTTATCGTCACCGAGCGCGGGCGGCAGAAGCTGGATACCCTCTCCTATGTGTGGCTGGTAGACCTTATTGCAGCCTTCACTTTACTGCTGATCACACTGGGGTTGAAGATGCCGCTTACAGGTTACCCAACCCAATCCTGGTTGTCGTTCCTGGGAGCAGCGTTGGTTTCGCAGGTGGGAGGGTATCTCTCCATTGGTTATGCGCTGGGGCACCTGCCAGCCTCAATCGTCTCGCCGACGCTCATCGGTCAGCCGGTGGTGACGGCTTTGCTGGCGATCCCATTACTGGGGGAGGCATTGCGTACCGAGCAGTGGCTGGGAGGTCTGGTGGTGCTGGTGGGCATCTACCTGGTGCACCGCAGTCGGGAGGGGAGTGAGGTAGCGGAGCTGGCGAGTACGGGGAATTGAAGAAGGATAACATCGATCCCGAAGAGCGGTCGCGATGCTGCGGGCAAAATTCGCCCTTGAAAACAAAGCGAAACGAATCCTTTTTTAATGTAAATCTAGCATGGATAGGGTGTGGGTTGCTAGAGCGAACACCTTCTTGTACCCTTGCCAGGGTTGATATCGATGAAGAACAATCGATACAGGAGAACACTGATATTATAGCACATATGTTCTGGTTTGTTAAAAGGGAAATAACATACGATCAGGCACCTAGTCTAAAATTATGTATTTGGTATAGTGTGGCATGGATCTAATAAAATATATATACATATCCTGGTATTGCGATTGCGATACCAAATATCCATACACGGGAGGTTTATGTTAATTCGAAACGAAGATCCAATGGATTACGCGGCAGTGCATAGAGTTAATAAATCAGCCTTTGAAACACCGGCCGAAGCCAATCTGGTGAATGTGCTCAGAAAAGATGCACATCCAATCGTCTCTCTCGTGGCCGAGGAAAACGGAGAGATTGTGGGTCATATCATGTTCTCACCGGTATCGCTATCAGACCATGCTCGCTTCAAGATCATGGGGCTAGGACCTATGGCAGTGGTACCTGAACAACAAGGGAAAGGTATCGGATCTGCATTGGTGAAGGCTGGCTTGGAGAGGTGCAAAGAACTCGGGTTCGGTGCCGCGGTCGTTTTAGGTCACCCAGGGTATTACCCCCGTTTTGGGTTCGCACCTTCTATACGATTTGGCATTGGTTGTGAATACGAAGTGCCTCAGGATGCGTTCATGGTTCTAGAATTACAGACTGGTTACCTCCAGGGTGCAAAAGGAATCATCAAATATAATGCTGCATTCAATGACGTATAACCCTTTACTCAGCAGATATCCTAAGGAGACATCATGACAGGATTAAGTAGTTTGCCCTTGATCATTATCAGCCTGGCATTAATCTTTTATTCCATAGGTGTATGGAGCGAGCGTATTCAAGGTAAGCTAAAAACTTGGCATCTGATTTTCTTTTGGTCAGGTCTTGTGTGCGACATGTGGGGAACAGGATTAATGATCGACATGGCTGGGGGACTAACATCTGATATTCATGGCGTAACCGGGGTGATTGCGATTGTGCTCATGCTGATCCATGCGTTTTGGGCTACCCTGGTGTTAATTAAAAAAGATGAAAACGCGATCAGCAACTTCCATAAGTTCAGCCTAATTGTATGGTTCGTCTGGTTGATCCCATATTTCAGCCCGATGGTTATTAATATGCCCTGAAATACAATAGGATGCAATTGACCTGAATACTTGATTTTCTTGGTGTATTTTCACAGATTCATTGGTGAACCCTCTCTCCTCTGTATCATTAAGAAGACAAGAAAGGCAGAAAAACCTGATAGTACCTATGAGCGCGCGTCAGATCAAATTGCATCTACCATGTGAGATAAGCTGATTAGGCTAAGGCCGTGTTAAGATTTACATGGAGAACTACATGAAAGAATACATCATAGAATTAGAAATTTATGAAGGCAATGGCGGGCAACTTCACACCGATGGGACATATCCAGCCTTTGCGAAAGATGGTATTTGTGCCTGGATGTATGGGAGTTTACAGGTAGGGCAGAAATTTCGTTATCCAGAAGACCTTGGGGAATTGTGCCCGTGGCTGGTGGATAGTATGACAGGAATGATACGCACGCTTGAAAATGGTGGGATGCTGCCCTGGAAATATAAAGGAACCCTCTATGAAAAAGTCATCGATCCTGACGGGATGACAACGGAGTTTGTGCGCTGCCCTGACCCTACTGCCTCCGGGATTGTTATCAAGGTCACAAGAAGGGTTATATGATCAGCCAAGATGGTGTCCTAATAGAATGAAATTCGATTCGAATCTCCACCATCGACGCTACATCCGGTTAAAGGATTACGATTATTCTCAAGCGGGGCGTATTTCATCACGCTGGTGACGAAGGATCGAACTAACTTATTGGGGGAGATAATAGATGGGGTAATGAGATTAAACAGCCTAGGTGATAATACCCGCTCTGTTTGGCTACGCTTGACAGATTTTTTCCTGATTCGCCACGATAAATGGATGATCATGCCCAATCACATTCACGCGATCCTATGGATCCTGGATTTAGGCACGGGCGAAGCATCCGCCCATGGAGAGTTTGACGTTACAAAGCCTGGTATAGCGGATGCTCCGCCCCTACAAGTCGGATACAACTTTTTCTATTTGGGGGAAGAATTGTTTGACGGTGCCCTCCACCCATCCATGCAAGGTGTTGGGAGAAAGCGGGCAGCCCAGGCAGGCGCCACCCAGGCTAACCTTGAGCACTTTTCCGTCGTAAGCAATGAACTCAACTGAACCACCATGGAATTGCTCAATATAAGCGCTTAGGCGCTGAATGAGCACGCGCACCTGTTCTTCAATGGGGGCATTGGCATTTATCGGGGTAGCCATGGATCATCCTTTGCTCTTTTCGAGCGTCGTGGTTAATCCCAACTGCAGCAGTGACAGAACCAGGTCGTGGGTGGAATGCAAACGTTCAGCGATGACGGTCGCTAGGCGATCTAGAAAGATTGTACCCGTATCGGGATGCTGCAGGCACAAGCGACGCAAATCGTCCCCGCGGACACGCAGGAGCTGGGTGTAGATGGTGCACACTGCACTTGAGGTGTAGCGCCGGCTGCCAAGAGCAGCGCTCCAACCTACGATGCTACCCGGCTGAACGCGAGCGACCACAATGACAGGTCCATCATCCGGTTTAAAGTTTACCACCACTTCACCGCTCACGACAGCAAATAAATTATCAGCAGGATCACCTTGCTCGAAAAGCACAGAGTCGGCTGTGAAATCACAAGGGATAAAAAGGGGATGGAGAAGCTTTACATGCTCGGGGAAGAGATCCCGGAAGAGGAACAGGTTTGGAAATGTGTCTGCTTGCATGAAGGATGGTTCCTTCCTAAAAATTTAATACTTTAGGGGGAAAATACCAAGTGGTTAATATCCTCAAACGAGAGACAAATATCACCATGTAAGTGTTACAAGGAGGTGAGGTTTGCGTGGAGGGAACGGCTTACCCCTCACGCCGTTTGGGGCAGGGGGTCAGAAAGAGCGTTCGGTCATTGAATTAATAGAAATGGGAAGGAATGTGAAGGCAAGATTGCTTCGGCATGATCACCCATTCATCAGGGCGAATCGCTCGGCACGCGTTGGGGTGAATCGTCAGGTGCTCGTTAGTGATCAGGTAAAGAACACTCCTTGCATCGCTCGCGAAAAACGCTCTTCATCGCTCACATAAAATACTCGCGATGCGTCGGGCAAAGAACGCCCTTGATGACAAATAAAGATAAATAAAAAGGTCGGGATTTCACTCCCGACCTTCGAATTTACTGAGATGGTTCCTTTTGAACTGTATCCTGAGGTACTTCGACCTTGACTGCCTGCTCGACAGCACTGAAAACCAGGCCATCTTTGGCTTCGTTTACATCCGCGATGATGTGAGCATCGCGGGGGAACTCCCCACTGAGCAGACTAAGCGAGAGGGGTGATTCGAGGTACTTCTGCAGGGCACGCCGCAGGGGACGGGCACCAAACGCAGTGTCGAAACCGGTTTCCGCCAGCCACTGACGAGCAGCTGGAGTCAGCTCGATGGTGAGACCACTATCACCCATGCGCTCCTGTATTTCCTTCATCTGGAGATCGACAATCTGGACCATATCCTCCACCGATAAGGGTGAGAAGGTGATGATCTCGTCGATGCGGTTGAGGAACTCGGGGCGGAAGGTGCCCTTGAGGGCTTTGGAAATCTTCTCCTGGTCTTCGCGATCTTCGCTGGTGGAGGTCGGGGGTATAAACCCAAGGCTGCCCGACTTGCGCACGTACTCGGTGCCCAAGTTGCTGGTCATGATGAGTACCGTGTTGCGGAAGTCTACGACCCTACCCTGACCGTCGGTCAGGCGACCATCATCCAGGATCTGTAGAAGGGCATTCCACACTTCAGGATGGGCTTTCTCTATTTCATCAAACAAGATCACCCGGTAAGGGCGCCGGCGGACGGCTTCGGTAAGCTGACCGCCTTCCTCATAGCCAATATATCCAGGCGGGGCACCGAACAGGCGCGAGACAGTGTGCTGCTCACGGTATTCGCTCATATCAATGCGCACCAGGGCATCCGCATCGTCAAACAGGAATTCCGCCAGGGCTTTAGCAAGCTCAGTCTTTCCAACACCTGAGGGGCCGATGAAGATGAACGAGCCAATTGGGCGGCGGGGATCCTTGAGGCCCGAGCGAGAACGCCGGATGGCATCAGAGATGGCATGGATAGCCTCACCCTGCCCGATGATGTGCTCATGCAGGCGTTGTTCCATGCTGAGCAGCTTGTCAGACTCGGTTTCCATCATTTGTGAGACAGGAATACCGGTCCACTGGGCAACGACGGCAGCAATATCATTAACGTCCACCACCTCGTCCAGCTTATGCTCACTTTCCCATTTGTCGCGTAAGGTATTGAACTCAGTTTCCAAGCGCAGTCGCTCAGCTTTTTTCTCAGCCGCGCGCTCATAGTCACGTGATAGTCCTGACTGCTCCTCCTCGGCTTGCAAGCGGTCGACTTCACTTTTCATCTCTTTCAGCTCGGGTGGGAGGGAATATAGAGCCACGCGCAGCTTGGCAGCCGCTTCATCCATCAGATCGATGGCTTTATCCGGCAAGTGGCGGTCGGTCACATAACGTGAGGAGAGACGGGCAGCTGCAACCAGGGCATCATCCGAGAAGCGCACCTTGTGGTGGGCCTCGTAGCGATCGCGCAAACCACGTAACATCTGGATGGTGTTATCCACATTGGGTTCTTCGACATAAACCGGAGCAAAGCGGCGCTCAAGAGCAGCATCTTTTTCAATATGCTTGTGATACTCATCCAGGGTGGTGGCACCCACGCACTGCAGTTCACCGCGGGCTAGGGCAGGTTTTAACATGTTGGAAGCGTCCATGGCGCCTTGCGCAGCACCGGCACCAACAACCGTGTGAAGCTCATCAATGAACAGAATGACTTCACCTTGGGCGCGCTGGATTTCCTCGATGGCGGCTTTTAGGCGCTCTTCGAACTCACCGCGGAAACGTGAACCAGCGATCATAGCCCCCAGGTCGAGTTGGATCACCTTTTTTCCAGTAAGGATCTCTGGGACATCATTGGTAGCAATCTTTTGGGCCAGACCTTCGACGATGGCAGTTTTTCCAACACCAGCTTCACCAATCAACACAGGGTTGTTCTTGGTGCGACGGGAGAGGATCTGGATGACGCGCAGGATTTCAGTGTCGCGTCCAATAACGGGGTCAAGTTTGCCTTCACGCGCCATCTGGGTCAGGTCACGCGAGTATTTCTCAAGGGTGCGGTAGCGTGTTTCGGCTTGCGGGTCGGTGACGCGCTGCCCACCACGGATCTGCTGCACGGCTTCATAGACGCGCTCACGCGTGACACCGGCGCCTTCAAGAAGGCGGGCGGCAGGAGTGCTACGTTCGTTGAGGATAGCCAGAAAGATATGCTCGGTTGATATATACTCATCTTTGAGGCGGTTGGCTTCCTCGTTCGCCAGGTCGATAATGCGCTTAACACGTGGAGTGATGAAGATCTGCCCGGCACCGCCGCCAAAGATATTGGCTTTGGGGCTGGTGCGCAAGACGTAATCCAGACGCTCGGTGAGGGCGTTGGCATCGACCTTAAGATATTCAAGAATCTGAGGGATCACACCCTGAGGTTGCTCAATGAGTGCTAGCAGGA
>JBAPSY010000001.1:0-8577 GCA_049281855.1 Anaerolineales bacterium | reverse complement strand
GATTTGATCCTGTACCATAGAAAAGATAACCGATGAAATCAAAAAACATCCTCGTAATAAGTACATTACTTTTATTAAGCGCTTTCATGAGCGCCTGTAGTAGCACAATTTATGCTTCCACAGGCTGGCACGGACTAACAGCCAGCTCGGATACAGCTTACCTTGCTGCTGGGACTCAGGTATATGCAGTAGATTTAAACACTGGTAGTGAGAAATGGCGCTATCCTACCAAAGCAAATCCTAAGATATCTTTTTACGCCAATCCAGTTCTAACTGCTGATGGACAGTTGATTGTCCCAAGTTATAATCACACACTATACAGTCTTAACCCAGCCACTGGCACAGAGAATTGGAACTTCCCAGGCTCAACCAATCGATTAATCGGTAGTCCATTGGTCACTGAAAAAATGATATACCAACCATCAGCAGATGACCACATCTACGCGGTCGATCTAACCGGCAAGCAGGTATGGGTACAATCGACAGGTGGACCTTTGTGGGCACAACCCGCTACTAGTCCTGATTGTGGATGCATTTATGTTGCTTCTATGGATCATATAGTCTATTCATTTAATGCCGCAACTGGAGCGCTGCTGTGGAAAAGCCCAGATCTGGGGGGAGCTCTGGTCAGCACACCCGCTATCAGCACCGATGGTGTCTTGTATATAGGAACTTTTGGAAAAGAAATGATTGCCTTGGATGCTATAAGTGGTCGGATTCTATGGCGCTTTACCACCCAGGATTGGGTTTGGTCCGGACCATCCATAGCGAATAATGTCTTATATTTTGGAGACCTATCTGGATATCTTTATGGCTTGAATGCAGCTGACGGTACCACTTTATGGCGCATCCAACCCAATAACTCAATTGTAGATACACCAGTGGTGATGGGAGATAAGTTATACTTCACTACTGAAGCAGACACCTTATATATCGTCAACACAACAGGAGATATTGTAAATAGTAAGGTGATTGGCGGCCTGATTTATACTGCACCGGTCATCGCTGGAGAAACAATTCTCGTCGCACCTACAAATTTCACTGCTCTGCTTGTCGCCATGAACCTGGATGGCAATCAGAAGTGGATGTTCACTCCTGCCAAGTAATTAGATAACACAACTAAAACGGAGATAATCCTTCATGTGGAATACATTTATCCTTTCGCCGATGGTCAACGTCCTGATCTGGATCTATAACTTATTTTTCCATAATTTTGGACTGGCGATCATCCTATTTACCATCCTGATCCGGCTGATCACTTACCCGCTTACAGCGCAGCAATTGAAAGGCCAGCAGAAGATGCAGGAACTTAATAAATCTAAAAAGTGGCAGGAAATCCAGAAAAAATATAAAGATGACAAGGAGAAACTTGCCCAGGAACAGATGAAGATCTATAAGGAGATGGGTATTAACCCTCTTGGCTCTTGCCTTCCCTTAGTAATCCAATTCCCCATCATGATCGGTCTTTACCAATCCATCACGCTCGCTATGGCTTCAGCACCGATCCAGCTGCTAAATCTGAGCCGTGATCTATACTCCTTCATCCCTGCATCTCAACTCATACCATTAAATAGTAAATTCCTGTGGATGAACCTGGGCTTACCAGAGATCAGTAGCCCAAATGCTTTAGTACTCTTTGGTTTTGCAGTTCCTATCATGACTATCATCGTAGTAGTTACCACCTTCCTACAATCCAAATTAATGACCCCCCCGGCTAATCCTGGTGACCAGGGTGCACAAATGGGAAAGATGATGAACTTATATATGCCCATTCTTATGGGTTGGATCGCATATTCACTGGCATCTGGATTGGCTTTGTATTTTATCATAAGCAATGTTCTAGGTATTGCTCAATACGCGATTATGGGGCAAGTTCATTGGAGCAACCTGCTGCCTAAGGGAAAAGTCGCCAGCGCAAAATAAACTATTTACTTGGGTTTACCCAAGATTGGGAAATGACTATGAATTCACAACGTGCGACAATTGAAATCATCGCCCCAACGATCAATGAGGCTATCGAAAAGGGATTAGCTGAATTGGTATTAACGCGGGATGCTGTTGAGATAGAAATCCTTGATGAAGGTAGCCGGGGATTGTTCGGTCTCGGAGCTCATCAGGCGCGTGTACGCCTGATTGTGAAGAAAAACATATCGGAATCACCCGAACCTGAATTTATCCCCTTATTGAGTGAATTGCCCAATTCTGATGTTGTCGATGAAGAACCAACGGGTAGACCCATTCGCATCCCACCAGCAAATGCAAAAGAGCAGATTCCCCTGCATGTTGCTCAGGAAACTGTCAGTGAGTTGCTTGGAAAGATGGACATTCAGGCACAGGTCAATGCTTCATACGGTGAGGTAGATGATGTGCGGGGAACACGTGCTATTCTGGTTGATATTACTGGAAAAGATTTAAGTGTCTTGATCGGCAAACGCTCAGAGACCTTGAATGCTTTGCAGTACATCGCTCGGTTGATCGTTAGTAAAGAGCTTGGGGATAACATTACCTTGGTCATCGATGTAGAGGGTTATCGCACCCGGCGTGAGCGTCAGCTCCGCCAGCTTGCACATCGCATGGCAGAACAAGCGTTGAAAACCGGACGCAAGCAAACCCTCGAACCCATGCCGCCGAATGAACGCCGGATCATTCACATGGAACTGAGGGAAGATACTCACGTTACCACTGAAAGTTTTGGTGAGGAACCGCACCGGAAAGTCACCATCATTCCAAAAGAATAAATAAAGGTGAAACAGATGCTGTTTTGACAAGAAAGACAGCATCTTTTTTATTTCAGGTATAATCTATCCATGTTCAGCCTTTCCCCGCTTGAACCAATTAATTATCTAATAATTGGTCATCTAACCCGCGATCTCACTCCCAACGGACCTCGCTTAGGAGGAACTGTAGCCTATGCTGGCTTGACGGCATATGCATTGGGCTTGCGCGTCGGGATTGTCACCTCCTGGGGTGGTGAATTACCCCTTGGTAATCTGAAACATATTCCCATTATCAGTTACCCAGCTGAGCATTCTACGACATTTGAAAACATCTACACCGACAAGGGACGGATTCAGATTGTCCACACTATTGCTCCACGTTTAGATTATCATCTGATCCCTGAGCCCTGGAGGCAAGCACCAATCGTACATCTTGGACCTGTTGCGCAAGAAGTCGAGCCTGGTTTGGTCAGGCATTTTCCCAACTCGCTGGTAGGGGTTACACCTCAAGGTTGGTTACGTTCCTGGGACGAGCATGGGTATGTACATGCATCAGAATGGCCAGAAGCAGCTTTCACTCTACAACAATCAGGTGCAGCAGTATTAAGCATCGAAGATGTACTGAATGATGAATCACGTATAGAAGAAATGGCTTCTGCTTCACGTATACTAGTAGTAACGGAGGGTGCAGACGGAGCGCGGGTCTATTGGAATGGAGATGTGCGGCGCCTACGCCCACCTCAGGTTGAAGAGTTTGATGCCACCGGAGCGGGTGATATCTTCGCAGCAGCCTTTTTCACCCGCCTGTATCTTACGCGTGACCCGTGGGAGTCTGCTCGTTTCGCCAATCAGATTGCCGCAACCTCAGTGACTCGGCGAGGCTTGGAAGGCATCCCAACACCCGATGAAATCCAGGAATATTTGATCGAGGTGCTTTAATGGGGCGGATTTATACAATAGCTAACCAGAAAGGTGGCGTCGGTAAAACAACCACAGCGGTAAATCTAGGAGCCTTCATGGCAAGCTTCGGTCAGCGCATCTTGCTGGTCGATCTTGATCCACAAGCCAATGCATCCTCCTGTCTGGGTATTGATAAGCGTACGGTAAAAAACAGCACTTATGATGTCATCATCGGATCAACTCCAGCAATAAAAAATATTCTCTATAATCCACGATTGAAACTATCGCTCTTGCCATCCTCTCCTGCACTGGCAGGTGCGGAGGTTGAGCTCGTCCCGCTTATCGCTCGAGAAACCCAATTAAAGGAAGCCCTGCAACCTATCATCGAGCGCTACGATTACATACTCATTGATTGTCCTCCCTCCCTTGGTTTACTAACGCTGAACGGCGTGGTTGCCGCCAAAGATGGCGTCATCATCCCGGTCCAATGCGAATATCTGGCTTTAGAAGGTATAGGGCAACTTAACCAAACCTTAGCGCGCATCCGCACAGCACTCTTCCCTAATTTGCGCGTGCGTGGAGTCATTTTGACCATGTTCGATGTGCGTACCAAATTAAGTGCGGATGTAGTCCGCGAAATCAATCGTCACTTTCCCAGCCAGGTTTTCGCCACCATCATTCCGCGATCGGTCCGCCTGGCAGAGGCGCCTTCTTATGGGCAGCCCATCTCGGTATACGCTCCCGGATCAAATGGCGCAATAGCTTATTCCAATCTAGCCCGCGAAATCCTGGTGGGTGATGGTGTTCTGGTTTTCGAACCAATTCAAACCCTTGTGAGCACAGAATGACAAAAAAAACTGGTCTTGGAAGAGGGTTAGATGCCCTCATACCTACTGGAGAATTCTCTCCCGAATCCCCGACTCTATCGCAAACGAGTGGTTATGAGACTTTGCCCATAACAGATATCAGCCGCAATCCACGACAACCCCGTTCTCAAATGGATCAGGAAGAGCTGGAGGAGTTGGCTGCTTCTATTCGTAAAAATGGTATCCTACAACCACTTATCGTTGCGCCTACCGATGAGCCTGGAAAGTATGTGCTCATTGCAGGTGAGCGCCGTCTTTTAGCAGCAACCATGGCAGGTCATGATTCCGTACCAGTCGTTGTGCGTGAGGCATCGGAACAGGAACGCCTCGAATTGGCTCTCATCGAAAATGTGCAACGTGCAGACCTTACTCCACTCGAGGCGGCTGAAGCTTACCGACAGTTGGCAGATGATTTTAATCTCTCCCATGAGCAGATCGCCCAACAGCTTGGTAAAAGCCGGGTAGCCATCACCAATACACTTCGCCTACTTAAGTTGCCAGAAGATATACGTCACTCACTTGCCACCGGTGAGATTTCGGAGGGACACGCACGCGTTTTGCTAAGCTTACCGAATTCACAGGCTCAGTCCGCTGTATTGCAGACCATCATTAAACATGAGTTAAACGTCCGAAAGACTGAAGATTTGGTGCGTAAATATCTCGGTCAACGCCCCCCGTCTCAATCGAAACCAGCTCCAAAACCTGATGTAACCTTCCTAGAAGAACGATTACGACAACGTCTTGGGACACGCGTTAACTTGCACCCACGGAAAAAAGGCGGTACCCTCATCATACATTACTATTCAGACGAAGAATTGGATGCATTGATCTTACGTATTCTTGGTCAGAGTGACTGACCAACCAAATATGCTCGTCATCCATGCTGCAAACCTCTATACTTTAGATCCATCACAACCTCACGCCACCGCCCTTGTCATCGATCATGGGGATGTGATTGCTGTTGGGGCAGATGATGAAATCCTTTCCTTATTCTCTACAGCCAATTCATTCAATGCTCGCGGCCACACGATCATTCCCGGCCTCACCGATGCTCATATCCATTTGGAAGATTACGCCCTAAGCTTGCAAAAAGTTAAATGTGAGACCTCAACGCGTTTGGAGTGTCTGCAAAGGATCGCTGAACGGGTCATCACCACACCACCCGGTGAATGGATCCTAGGACACGGCTGGAACCAAAATAATTGGGTTGAGGGTTACGGAACTGCTTCGCTAGTGGACGAAGTCGCTCCCAATAATCCTGTCTACCTGACCCACAAATCGCTCCATTCCGCCTGGGCTAACACTCCCGCTCTTCGCTTGGCTGGAATCACCCGCGACACCCCCGACCCCACTGGCGGACGGATTGGTCATTTGTCAAATGGTGATCCAGATGGTATTTTGTTTGAATCTGCTACGAACATTCTCGAGCGTGCCATACCAGAACCAAGCCTGGAACAAGTGGTAAAAGCACTTCAGGCAGCAATACCTCTGCTTTGGCGGATGGGTCTCACTGGTGTGCATGATTTCGACCGCAGTCGCTGCTTCTCAGCATTACAGATCCTGCGCCAAAGGCATGAATTGAGACTGCGTGTGCTAAAAAGCATTCCTCTGGAAAGTCTAGCTCATGCAGCTGAACTTGGCTTGCGGTCTGGCTTTGGTGATGATTTTCTGCGCATTGGCTCGGTAAAGATGTTCGCCGATGGTGCTCTTGGACCTCACACCGCAGCTATGCTCCAACCTTACAATGATGACCCTAATAACCTGGGCATCCTGATGATGGATGCTGAGGAATTATATGAGTATGGACGGCTGGCAGTCGAGCATGGTATCAGTATGGCGGTCCATGCCATTGGTGATCGCACCAATCATGAAGTGCTTAATGCCTATGCGCAACTTAGAGAATTAGAAGTATCCTTACCTTCTCACTCACAAAACTTCCTTCGCCATCGCATCGAGCACGTCCAATTATTGCATCCCGATGACTTACCCCGCTTCTCCAGGTTCAATATCATAGCATCCATGCAACCTATCCATGCTACATCCGACATGCTTATGGCAGATCAGTGTTGGGGAAAGCGGTCTACCTACGCTTATGCCTGGAAAAGTCAGCTCTCGCAACAGGTACCCTTGGCGTTTGGCTCTGACGCACCGGTGGAATCCCCCAACCCATTCTGGGGCATACATGCAGCTGTAACCCGCAGACGCTCGGATGGGACACCATCACTCGATGGCTGGTACCCAGAACAACGCCTGAGTGTTGATGAAGCTCTACATGCTTTTACAATCGGGGCGGCGTACGCGGCTGAAATGGAAGACCGCCTTGGAAAGCTCACTCCAGGCTATCTGGCTGATCTTCTCGTATTGGATGAGGACCCATACACATGTGCGCCAGAAGCACTCTTGAATATTCAACCGCTCGCTACAATGGTTGGAGGGGAATGGGTATATTCGAATTTGTAATAAAAAAGCGCTAGGATTATAATCCAGCGCTCAGGGGATTGATTTACGGTTCCAGCTGGGGGGCACTACCCATTGTGATCGGATCGGCTCGAACCAGGTCAGCTATCACTACCAGTCTACTCAAATAGGCATGAGTTTCCTCGTCCCAGTCAGTACAGGTGATAAGGCTAATCTGGGAGTTATCTGTGGCTAATGTCACCGACATATCTTCATCATCCGTCACTCGGCTTTCGCGCACTTGGTAAGTGTAGATGTTCTTCTCTGTATAAAGAAGAACTAATTCACCATTTGGTAGCTCATCCAAATGACGGAATGGACCATCACCCATTCCAGTTACGGTGATATGCCCAGCCAGTCCAGTATTTCCTCCCAATCCAGGCCAGGATGTATTTCCCATCCACGCGATTTCCTGTCTTAATCCACTTATCATCCATGAGAAACCATCATAGGGTACATATTTGACTTCAGTATCCAGGAACAAGGCTGGAATGACGATCCGCACCACCGCGCTGGTATCTGGTCCAATCTCACCTGGTTGTGGTGTAATTGCGATCTTAGGTGTCGGAATAGGGTAATCTGGGAGTGTAACAATAGGTATCACAGCATCGGGTGTGGAGAATGCCGATGCTGGTAAGCGAGGCAGAGTAGTCGCCGATGGATCCCCAACCTGCACCTGTGCAATGATCCCATCAGAAGTTGAAGCCACCTGGTAATCTTGGACTTCACCAAATGGGTTAAACAAGCCGGATGCAGACGCCCCGGCAACGAACCCCACCAGAATCAAAAGTACACCACCAACAGACATCCACAGCTTGTCCTTATGGTTACGCCCACTAGACATTACCACCAGAAATAACAATACTCCACCCAAGCCCATTAATAATAGCCCAGGAATCATCGCAACAGGTCTTATCTTCTCCTGCCGCCAGTTCAAAGGTAGTTCACCAGTTGGCGGCAAGGTTTGATACAGCACTTTATAACCAACACTTGCTGTAATCGACTTCGTTTGATCGTAAGTCATCGTCACAACATTAGCCAGTGTTTCTGTGCGGGAGAGGGTCGAATTAACCCTCACAGTTGCAATGATAGTGATAATATCGCCAGGATTAACATCCCCGATTGACACGATAAAAGAATGTGTTAGTTTGGTAATTGAGCCTTTGCTTGTTGTAACTGTAATTACATCAATAAATGTCGGGAGAGAGTCTACAACTATATTGTCGTTCGTAAGTATTGAACCTGTATTCCCAACTTTAATAGTGAAAGTGAAGCTCTCATTTACATTAGCTTGTGTGGGTGTGACGGAAACAGATAATGATGCAACGGGAGTTAATGTTCCGGTTTTTGTTGGGGTTAGGGTTACTGTGGTTGTGGGTTGCGTGCCTGTCAGAGTTGCGGTCGCAGTTCCAGTCGTGGTTGCGGTAGGGGTATCAGTTTGAGTGGTAGTCGAAGTTGGGGTACTAGTTAGTGTCCCTGTTATGATTGATGTGCTAGTCGATGTTGCTGTGGATGTCTCAGTTATAGTAATAGTAGAAGTTGAGGTGACTGTATCAGTGAGTAAATTCGTTTGTTTCATTAGGAAAGCATCATTTTCAGAAAACGAAAATGGATTTATTCCTAATTTGTCCATCTCT